>JAFGOK010000007.1 GCA_016926535.1 Micromonosporaceae bacterium
ACGCCCCGCGCCCAACCACGCCCTCATCCCCGCAGCTCAACCCCAAGATTCAGTGCTCTAGCCGACCCGAATTCTGCGGAACGCAGGCGTCGCGGGGGCATTACCCGGGTCTTCCTGTCTCCGTGGCCCGAGGCCCTGGCGCCACATCCTGCGTGTTTGAACCAGGCTGCGACAGGTGGGTGATCACGCCTCTGCTCGATGTCGAGGGTGCGCTCCACACGAGCACTGACCAACTGCGTGTACACCTCCCTCGACATGACGTCAGAATCGGCCGACGCAAATAGTGCGGTTTGCCAATCAGGAAGGTCAGCCTGGTTCGCTCACAACATCCCCGGCGATGACACTCCGACGAAGCCGGGCAGACTATGCCCGTACTGGCATCGACAAGCCCCGGTTCGGGTAGCCCGGTCAGAACCGGTCTTGGCCGTCTCGGATGGTCGGCCAACCGATCGAGAGTGATCGGCGACTACTTCTCGTGACGGGAATTCTCACCCCTTGCCGACCGGTCCGAGGCCGGTCATGTCAGCGTGCCGGTAGTGGGGTCAAGGAGAACCAAGCGAAGCACGACGGTACGGCGTACCCCTTGATCGATCATGGCTTGGATGCGATGCCGGCCCTCATAGATCTCGCCATCGTCGTCAAGGGAGATCGGATCCAGGGTGTCGACCAGGCATTCGACGGCCGCAACGTCAGCCTGACCGAGGCCCTCAGTCTTGGCCAACTCCACCACCCGCCGGCCGGCCAGTTCGCCGGTGGCGCCCTCAGCGTGAGCCTGGCCGAGCAGCCGGATCGCGGTCTCAGACGCCGCGACCCAGTCCTGGCGGTGGTAGGAGCAGCAGTTCCTCAGCCGCGGTCGGGAGAACCACTGCCGGATCCGGCGCTGGAGGCCGGGCAGCCGGCGCCGGGCCATGCATGGCGGGCGTGTCAGCTCTCGCGGCAGCGGCAGGTCCTCGACGGGGGTGATGTCATGGTGCCACTGCTCGATCCACTCAGTCACGGGTTGCGCTCCTGCTCACAGGGTAGGTACTTGGCCCGTTGGCGGGCCTTGCGCGGGGCGGGGTGCCAGTCGTCGCCACTGCGGCATGTTCGCCGAGGGGTAGGGCAGCGAGTTCCGGATCTGACCGCAGACGAAACGTCCCGGGCTTGTCGGCGCGACCGTAAACTGGACAGGATTGGAATCCTAACTACCATTGTGGACTCTGGACTTCGGACTGGATCTAGGCTGCGCCCGTTGGGTGCTTCCTATCGTCATCGGACGACCCGGGATGGGTCGCTGAGACGGGTCCACGACGCTGGCGGCTGCTCAGGCAAGACTGGCAGTTGTTCGCGACCGCCGAGCAGAGCGCCCAGGCGTGGATACAGATGCGGCAGCTCTCGCAGGTTACGAACTTGCCCTGCGGCGGTGATGGTGTCCAAGGTGATGTGAGCCAGGCTGAGGCCACCGTGGTCCACCGCGTCGCGAAACTCGGCGAGCCACGGGTCAAACGCGGCGGTGTACTGGGGCTGAACCAGATAGTTGATCTGGAACGGGGGGCGGATGGCGCCGATAGCGCCGCGCAGTAACGTGTCCCGGCCGCCCTGGACCGCGACAGCCAGCGGGGCGCTGTGTTTGTCCCGCCCCCTGTGCACGGCGGCCAGGAGCGCCGGATGCTGGGCGATGGTGGGGTCAACCAGCCGACCGAACGACGCCGCCCACAGCACGGCGTGACCGTTGGTGGTGAAGTCCGCTCGGATGGCAGCGGGACCGCGCACTCCGAGGCTGACGTGGGTAATGTTGTCCTGCAGCACCTCGGCGTAGGCCGCCATCACCTCGGCCTGGAAGCCGAGATGATCGAGCGCGGTGGCGATCTGGTAGCAGGTCGGCACACATGTGTTGACTGGAGCGCCGCTCATTGCCTGGTGGACCAGGGCTAGCGCTGCGTACAGCGGTATCACCTCGGCCGGGCACTTGACCAGGGCCGCCGCCATACCGGTGGACTCAAAGACAGGCAACCGGGGATTCTCCGGGTCGAACCTGGGCTGGCCGGGTGCGGCACGCAGCCGGGCCGCCGGAATCGGATGGCGGACCGGCTCGCGGCGTTGACGCCTGGTGTTGCGGTGAGCCATGTGGTGATCCCCCTGCACAACAGTCCCTACGATGAGTCATCGTATCGATGCGCTACGACAGTTTCCACCCTCGCAGCGGCACCCAGGTACACCAACCGCCGTTCCAGACTCACTGGCCGGCCAGCGCACTACAGCAGATTGACGCCCACGCGGATCAGATCATGTGTCGCACCGGCAAGATGCTGCTCGCCCAAGGCCCCCACGGCGGCCAGCGGGTCACGGTGAAGTGCCCGCTGGAGGCCAACCCGTTCTGGGAGGCCACGTTCTGGCACGAGGCCAACGTCTGCCGGGTGTTCTCCTGCATATCGTTGTGCCTCGTTCAAGGCACAGGATTGACCACCGGCCGGACACATCGCCGCCGCCCCTCTTCGACACCCGTTCCCTGATCCCCGACGATCCAGCCCCAGGCACCACAACACCGGGCACAGACAATCATGCCCAGTACCAGAAACCAGGGCATGCCTCGTGCATAGGCATGCCACCGGAGAGACCGAGCCCCGCGTCTACCATCACTTTGAGTAATGCAAATCATCGCGGCAGATCCGGTAGTTCTCTGGCAGGTCAATTGGAGGTCCTGCGTAGGTCTCGAAGGTCAGATTGTACGGATCGTAATGAGGTCTTCGAGACCCACGAGGTCGCCGGCGTTGCGGGTGTACACGGCGGCATCGTGGGCGTGTGCGGTCGCCGCGATGAGCAGGTCCATCACCCTGGCCCGCGGCTGGCGGCCGATCTCGACGAGCCGCGCCGCCAGATGCGCGTAGCTGTCGGCAACAGCCTCGTCGATGGGGAGCGGGTCGAATCGACGTTGGATGGTGCTCAGTCGCGACAAGCGGATCGCCCTGGCGTCAGCGGTTTTCGCGATCAGGACACCGAACTGGAGTTCGGCGAGACTGGCGATGCTGATTGCCAACTCACCGGGAATCGGGGTGACATCCGTTGCGATCAGGATGCTGGTATCAAGAATGCCGCGACTCACCGCTCGGCCCACGGATCGGCGATGGTGTTGTCGAGGAGATTCCGCTCGCCGGCCCACTCCGGGTCCGTGGGGTGGCCGAACACGTCGGCGAGGTCATCCCACTGTCGCCAGGTCCGCGGACTGACCGGACCAAGCACGGCTGCGGGCCGGCCGGCAACGGTTATCGTGACGCGTTCACCCGTTTGAGCCCGGCGTACCAGATCGCTGGCGTTCTGACGCATTTCTCGCAGTCCGACTTCACGCATGTACCGACCGTAGCACATGTGCTATCGGAGGTCGACCGTTGCCGCTGCCCTCCCGCGTAGCGCCGTCCTTGCCTGGACCTTGAGGTGACGGTGCGCTGTCATCGGCAAATGATCGAGTTCCCGGAAGTCAGCCGCTGCCTGGTCATCACGCACCGTCACCGCGGTGACGGTCATGTCCGAAATGTAGCCACGCGCCCGAGCGTATGACCATGAGGTGTCCTCAGTTGGTGCCCGTTGTCGGGAGTTCCGCGACACGCGACTGTTTGTCGTCGAACGAAGGAGAAGTCCACTCCGTCGAGAGGGGTGGTCGTCGATTGGTGCAACGGCGACCCGCCAGGCTCCGGAAACTGGGCTACGACGGGTTCCTGGCCGCCGTGATGAGGCCAGAGCCAGATCCCAAGACCGCCTGACTGGAGGACCTGGTGACCGTTGATGGGCTCCTGGTTCGATTCGACCGGGACTGCGCGTCCTGCGTCGAACCGCAGCCATACGGTCGCACATGGTTTCGCGTGCTCGACACGAGACCACCAGGACGGATCATCGAAGGGACAGTGGCCGCAGGATCTGGCTGGCGAACAGTCGGCGGAAATGGTCGACGGCTCGGTCGGGACCGGTCCCGCCATGGATGACGACGCCGGTTTCGAGGCTGTGCTCAACGCCGGACTGGGTGAGGTTGACGCTGCTGACAAACAGGATCTGCCGGTCGGCGACGGCGAGTTTGGCGTGCATCTTCGCCCCCGGGCTCGGTCGCGTGTCCGCGGGCCAGTGCCACAGCCGTATGCCGGACAGGCCGGCGAACGCGGCGGCTGGTTCGGTACCGGACAGGGCCGAGCCGGCGCCGGCGAGGGTTTCCACCACGATGTCAACGCCGACACCGCGCAGCAGCGCCGCTTGGAGCGCTGCGATGACCGGCGGGTACGGTCGGGCGGAGTACGTGACCAGGAGCAGTTCGCGGTTCGCGGCTGCGATCAGGTCGACGAGTACCGCCGCGGTTGCCCGTACCGGAGCGGCGGCGCTGGCGGGGCCGCTGACGACAAGTTCGACCTGTTGGCGCTGCACGCCGCGCTGGTAGCCGTCGGCGGCGCCACGCAGGTACGCCGCCGCAGCAGCAGCCGTCAGCCCCGCCGAGCGTTGGGCGGCCAGTACCGCTTGGACCAGGGATGCTTCCCCGGCGGCGTTCCAGGCGACCGCATCGGTGGGCCAGTCCTGTCCGATCTGATCGGCGACAGTGTGGACTCGTTCGGCGGGCAGTCGCTGGACGAGTGCGGCCACGGCAGCGGCGTACTGGCGCATCAGCGTGCCGTGCCGGCAGTCGCCGACAGCATCGAACTGGGGGTCGACCCAGCCGCGCTCGCCGCCGACGGCGTACCGGCGAATGTCGGCAGGTCGCGCAGCAGCGCCAGGTCCGGGTCGCCGACTGGTACCACGAGGCGGCGGTCGAGGAACCGGTTGCCGCGTTCGCAGGTGGTTTCGGAGACGAACAGGCACACGTGGCAGGCCGCGCCGTGCAGGAAGTCGTCGGATTGGCCGGGTAGCCGCTCGGCGCACAGGGGATCCGATGAGCAGCTCATCGCATCGCGCAGGGCGCAATCTGTGACGCGGGTCAGGGCGTCGGGTTCGCCGAGGGCGACCAGCCCGCCGAGGGTGCCTTCCGCGTCGGGGACGGCCGTGTAGATGAGGATCCCGGCGCGTGGATCGTCGTCGGTTCCGGCGTAGACGCGTTCGGCCAGGCTGGCTGAGCTGTATCCGCATTCCAGGGCGATCGCGCGGATGAGCAGGTGTGACAGGGTGTGTAGGGCGATGTAGCGGGCGCCGGGCCAGTGGCGCATCGGGTCGAACGGACCTTTGATCCGCTCGGAGTACCGGTTACGGCGGTAGCGGGCGTAGGCGTCGGCGTGGGCGGCGATCGTGGCGCTGGCGGTGACCCGTTCCTCCCAGGCAGCGATGAGGTCGTCGCGCACGCGCAGGAAGAGCCCTTCACCGCGGATCTCGGAGGCTGGCACCCATGGCGGGGTGGCTTCCCGGCTGATCGGGGCGCGTTCGACGAGGTCGGGGTCGGCCGGGTCGGGGGCGTCGAGGCGGGTGAAGCCGACCAGGGCGCGGACCATGCGTAGCCGTTCGACCTGCACCACGTCGGCCAGCGCGGTCTGCAGTCCGGCGGGGACGCCGCCGTCGTCGCGGAGCGTGAAGTCGGGCATCGGCTCGGGTACCGGTTTGGTGGTGAACACCTCCCATTCGGGCATCAGCAGGTCGGGGCGGGCTTGGCCTGCGGCGAAGGCGTCGGCGTGCCCGTCGGCAGCCAGGCTGGCCCGATGGGCGGCGATCGCCTCCCAGACCTGGGCGGCGGGCCAGGCCCGCAGGGATGTGAAGTTCGGCTGGGTAAGGGCGAACGCGAGCACCTCCGGGCCGGTCACGCCGGCCAGCGCGCCGTCCCACATCTCCACGACCTTGGCCCGCAGTGCGCTGGCGCCGGTCGGCGGCACCGCCAGCACCGTCAGCGTCTCGGCGAACCACTGGTTGGAGGCGCCAACGACGAGGACTTTCGGGGTCTGCTCGCACGGGCGGAACACGCCGAGGTGCGGGTGCCGGCCGCGGCACAGGGGCAGGTTGCGTTCGCCTGCCGCGCCCAGCGCTTCGCGGATGTTGCGGTGCATCTGGCAGTTCGTGCATGTGATCTTGACGTTGGCGCCGAGGTTACCGCCGTGGTCGTCCATCCGCAGGGTGGGATGGGTGGCCTTGGCGCAGGGTGCTCCATGGTGGACGAATTCGACGTAGGGAAAGTCGTCGAGGTGCCCGTTGGTGCAGGCGAGCAGGAACCGGGCTGGTACCGCCAGGCGCTTCTTGTTGCCGCGGCAGGGGTGGAAGAATCGGGCCTCGTCGGGGCGGCGGGCTTTGGCGTTGATGAACCCGAACGTCTTGGAGTCCAACGCGGCGAGGGTGTTGCAGGCGGTACAGCGCAGCCACTGGGGAAACGGGGTGACCGGGACTCCGATGCGCAGTGCCAGGTCGCTTGGGTCTCCGGGGGTCTCCTCCAGCCAGGGGGCGGCGCGTAGTTCGACCACCCCGGGCTGGCGGTAGACGTCACGGACCGCCGCCAGCAGCCGGGGTTCGTGGATCGGCTGCCAGCTCGGCACGGCCTGGTACGACCAGTCGTCGACCCCGCGGACCAGCACGGTGAAGTTGGGCAGGTCGATCAGGCCGCCCACCCCGCCGGTGAACATCAGATGACTCGGGCGTGCGGTGCCCACCCGCCGCCGGTACGCCTCGTTCACCGGTTTCTCCTTCGCTCGGCTGGCAGCGCGCCGAGTTCGTCACCGTCTCCGCCGTCGCCGCCATCATCACCGCCGCCATCATCACCGCCGCCATCACCACCACCGCCGCCGTCGCCGACGCCGCTGGGTGCGTTGTCCTCGTCGGTGCCGGCCGCCGGTGTGCCAAACGACCAGTCCGGGGCGTCATAGACGGTGTCGAACAGCCCCGATCCGGGCAGCAACAGGTTGATCTCGTTCTCGGTCTCCCGCATCGACCGGCCGACGGTCAGATCGGTCCACCCGCCGTTGCCGGCCGGCTCCAGCAACCCGACGATCCTTGTGCCGCCGGACTTCGCATCGGCGTATCCCAGCCGCGCGCTGCCGCGCTTGCGCTCAGCCCACCGATCGCACAACGTGTTGATGCGTTCGGCCAGATAGTCGCTGTTGCGCCGCCCGCCAGCGCGGGCCGCCCGTGCCAGCATCCGCTGGCGGAGTGCCGTCACCGTCGCCCCGGCCAGGTCGACCTCGAAGGCGTTGGCGTTGACCGAGTACCGCTCGGTAACGTTGCGGACCGCGGCGACGAACGTGGCCGCTGTCCCCCGGTCCAGGCTGCGCCGGGAGTACGGGGTGACGCTCAGCGCCTCGACCTGCCGGTAGAACGTGGCGTGGTAGTGGGCGAAGTCCTCGAAGTGGGCCAGGTCCCGTGGCCTGGTCCAGTTGTAGACCGTCACCACCAGGCCGGGGCCGTCCTCAGGTGCCCGGCCGACCCGCGAGGATGCCTGGATGTACTCGGCGGTGTTCTTCGGCTGCCCGGTGACGACCATCAACGCAAACCGCGACACATCCACGCCGACCTGCAGCATCGACGTGGCCAGCACAACATCAACCGGTGTGTGCCCCCACCCTTTGGGCAGGTCCGCGTCGCGTTTGCCGGCCTGCGCCGCACGGGCCTCGGCGACCATCGCCGCCCGCCGGGCGCTGGTGTGCCGCTGGTCGTCGAAGCGCTCCTCCAGCTCCTTGAGTACCGCGGCGATATCCCCGGAGTTGATCCGCGAGGTCAGCTCCCGGATGCTGAGCATCCCACCGATCGGCGTCCGGTTGGACAGGCCCCGGCGGCCACCGTTGCGCCGCACCCGGGTGGTCACGTCGTCGTCGAGGTAGCGGCGCATACCCGCCAGTTCCCGGGTGGCGTTGAAGTACCCCACCAGGGTCAGGTACGGATCGGCGGGCGCCCCGTACCGGTCGAACAGGCTCTGCCCAGCCAACAGCAGGATCTCGGCCAGCCGGATCTCGGCGTGCTTCATCCGCACCCCGTGCGCACATACCCCCAGGTAGCGGCGCCCCGGCGCGGCCGGGCCGACCGGCTGCTCGGTGGAGAAGAACGTGTCCGAGGCGTCCAGCACCTGCGGCGGAAAGATCGAAAGATCACGCGCGTAGAGCCGACGCACCTGCTCGGCGGCCCGTTTCGTGGTCGCCGTCGACGCGATGATCTTCGGCCCGGTCCGTACCCCCTCGGGGGTCATCCACGCGCACAACTCCTCGACGGCCGACTCAAACAGCCCGACCGTCGTCCCCAACGCCCCGGAGATCAGGTGCAACTCGTCCTGGATGATCAGATCTGGTGGGCGCAGCCGCGTCACCGGCACGCTCACCACCTTCGCCAGCCCCGGCTTGGGGTTGTGCCGCCCCCCGCAGTCGACCTTCCCGTCCAGATCCGGGTGGCGGTATCCGTGGCGCGGGCAGCGCTGGCTGACCCGCCCGAACAGCATCCCGGCGAACCCGTACCACGGCAGCTGCGCCAGCTTGTCAACGGTCGCGATCAGCAGGCTCGGCGGGTACCGGTATATCTCCTCGTCGACGGTGAGGATCGGCAGCCCGCGCTGCTCCTGGTTGGCCTCCCCGTCCACGCCCGGCACCGTGGCGGTGCGGGAGAACGGGCACGCCTCCGGCCCCTCGCCCCGGCCGCAGTACAGCCGAACCCGGCGGCGGTCGTCGTCGGGGTGCAGGTCCCGGTGGGCTTGCAGTGGCTCGCCGCACCATGGGCACACCAGTGTCTGCAGCACGTTGACCTTCGCCCCGCCCCGGCCGGTCTCGCGGGCCTCGGCGATCTGGTCGGCCGCGTCGCGGTACCAGTTCGGCGACACCGACCCGCCGACCCACAACCCGATCCGGAACGGCACCCCGCCCCACGTCTGCGGGTCCTCGCGGCGCAGCAGCTCCGCCGCGCAGACCAGCGCCGCCGCCCGCTGGAACTGCTGCGCGGTCAGCAGCCGCAGCGTGTAGCGCATCAGCACCGCGACCCCGTCACCGCCGTCACGGGCGTCCACACCGGACCCGACAACGCCCTGCAGGCGGCGGATGGCGAACGTGTACGCCGCCAACCCCAGGTACGCCTCGGTCTTGCCGCCACCGGTCGGGAAGAACAGCAGGTCCACGCTGCCGGTGCGCTGCGCGTGGCCCGGGTCGGTCAACGCCGGCAGGTTCAGCAGCACGAACGCCAACTGGAACGGCCGCCACATCGCCGCCCGCGGCTTTGCCACCGCCGCTGCGGCGTCCTGGTAGGACAGTGTCGGGTCGTCGCCGCGCAGCCCACCGATCGCGGTGGCGCGCCGCTGCGCGGCCATCGCCTGGTTGGCGAACGCCAACGCCCGCCGCGCCTGCCCGGCCTGCGGCGTGTGGCCTGACAGCAGCTCGACCCCGTCGCGGATGCGCTGGGCTACCTGCCGGGCCCGGTGCACCGCCCCGGCCGCCGCGTCCCGCAACCCATCCGGCAACCCCGCGACCCGGGCGTCCTGGGCGGTCAGCCACCGGTCGTAGCCGTCAACCAGACCCCCCAGCGCCGCCGCCAACCCCGCCGGATCATCGTCGGCCGCCAGCCGCGCCAGCTCATCCATGCCCAGCGGGACGCCCGAGGCCGCACCCGCCGCGCTCACCTGCGGCACCTCGTACACCGGAAGCCACGTCGTCGCCAGCCGCCACGCCCGCCGCTGACCGGCGCGCACCTCGGCGTGCACCGCCACGTTGTGGCCGGTGGCATGGCGCAACCGGTCCCGGTACAGCAGCCGCAGATGCCGCTCTTCGGGATCACCCCCACCAGCAGCACCCCGCGCCCCGACACCCGGATCGAGCGGATCATCGGCGGCGCAGAACACCGCTGCCTGCCCGCCGGGAGCGGTGACGGTGATAGCGGGCTGGAACAGCCACGTCACATCCCCGTTGGGTTTCTCCTCCGGCTGGCAGTTGACCAGCGTCAGCCGCACCACCCGCCGCCCGTCACGCGACCGGACCCGCACCCGCAGCCACACTCCGCCGGTCCCGTCGTCGATTTCCCCACCGGTGACACCGTCAGCCAGCGGCACACTGAACTCGCCGGCACCGTCGAGCGCGACCGTCAACGGCCGCGCCACCGGCTCGCGCACCCACCGCCGCTTCGGCCGCCCTTCCTCGCTGGGGACCTCCTCCGGGCGGTAGCGCCCCCACTCCACCAGGACCGACACCGCCGCCGTCGCGGCGTCCACCGTGAACGACAGCCCCATCGACGACGCCCACATCCGCCCCGCGTGCTGCGGCGACACCGTCTCCGGCAGGTCGGCCTCCCCCGCCCCGTCCACGCCAAGATCGACATCCGGCATGAGCATCTGCCCCGCGGCAGCACCCCCGGGCTCCGGGCGTGGGCCGAGCATCCCCGCCAGGTACCGCTCCCGCGGTCCCATCGACCCCACCGCGAGCGCCTCGGTCGGCCCATCCCACGGCCCCAGCAGATCCCGGGCGACCAGGTCGCCGAGCTCATCGCGGATCTGGTAGCCGGTGGCCGCCTCGAACTCCTGCGGCACCTGCCAGGCCGTCGGCCCACCATCGCGCGAGGCGCTGGGCCCGGCTGAAGCTGGATTCGACACGGGCGTGCCTCCCTCGTCCTCGTACGCCTCCCCGCGCCGCACCCCGGCACGCGGTCAATGAACGTTCTGATCCGCTACTGAGGTGGTCCGGCCGATTTTGCAGAGTCAACGGCCGAGACGCCGCTCGCCGGCCGAGGCTGCCGCGGCCCCGGCACCGGCCGAATTCCCGACGCCGCCGCACCACGCCGCGCCGCCGACGTACCGTCGTCGCCGTTCCGGCGCCGCCACGACCGACGGCGAAGATGCGGGTACAGGATCAGCATCACGGGAACCAGCGCGACCAGGACCGAGAATCCGTAGGCGCCCAGATAGTGGTGATCGAACATCGAACGGTCCGCCCTGACCTGCGTGGCGTTGACGCCGAAAAACGCGACCAGGAACCCGATCGGCACCCCGATGATGCTCAGGACGCTGGCGGCAACCGCGTTCCACCGCTGTTTGCGGTCCTCCCACGCACGGTCCCGGATGTCGATCGCCATGATCTCCGATCGGATACTGCCGGCCAGCTGAGTGAACATCCGGCTGAGCGTGTCAGCCTGCGCCTGCAGGTCCATCGCCTGATACAGGGCCGAATGGAAGCTTTCGATGCGCATCAACGGGAACTCGACGCTGAAGGTCAGGTCAAATTCGAGGTTCCCCAGACGATCGACCAGATCCTCAAGGTCCCGGCGCTGCTGGATACCCACATCCTGCTCCTGGTGATCATGCCGGAACTCCCGGACCCGGCGGTGCGCCTCCCGCCAGATCTGCCGAAACCGCGACGCTGTACCGACTGCCTGCACCGTCGACAGAAACACACTGTCCTGGACGAAATGCTGATGGCCGTACAAGAAACTGGCATACGGCGTGACAGCGCCAAGCGTCCGCGGCGGCTGGTTCATCTCCTTGGGACGCACCATCCGGGTGAATTCTTCACGATACGGCGGATCGTTTCGGAACAGGATCTCCTTGACCACCTCACTGTCAGGTGCTGGCACGCCCGCAACATTCTCGGCGAACACGATCTGGTGCCGCTCCGGCAGCAACGCAACGGTCTCACCCTCGATGGCCTCAACACCCACATCCTCGGCAAGCACGGCGATGTACTCCGCCAGCGGCACGCCGCCAATCGCCACGCCAGGGTTGATGGAGCGCTCCAACACCTCACACACCACTGACGTACTCTGCGTCAGCAGCGGGCTCGCCAGGTCGAACGTCACCGCCGCGACGACCTGATCGGCCGGCAACCCGAACAGCCAGCACTCCGCCATCACGATGCCGGTACTCGCCAGCGCGTCGTCACGCTCGCCGCAGTCCCCAGCGCCGAACGTCACCTGCTGCGGCTCGATCAACCTGTGCAGCAACGGGCGGGGCAGCTGATCCTGGAAGTAGTTGTAGAAGTCCCGCAGTCGCCCCAGTTCAAAACTCGGCTCAGCATCGCGGGTCGCATTCTCCCGGTGCAGCCACTTGGTCGCATAGATGTTGATGACACGCACTTTCGCCGTCAATTCTTCCAACGGCACCGACGACTGCGGCGGCAGGTCTGGAACAGGCGCGCCGTCAACGCCGTCGGTCCCATTCGTCTCCACATCCGCCGCACGCGACCAGAACGGTGGCCGCCACCCAGCCTGGCCACCTCCCGCGCCCGTCATCAGAACAGCTCCGACTGGTTCGAAGTCATCCGACGTCCTCTCGCCCGCGCCGGCCGCGAGATCTGCTCGGCGGCGTACCGCTCCTGGTTGAGTTCCAGCAGTCGGTCGAGGATCTCCTGCCGCACCACCGGTCCGACCGTGTACCGGATCCCCTGCCTGGTCTCGTGGAAGCCGTGATCCAGCCCGGCCGAAAGAAGATCGTTCCAGCCGTACGCGCGGGCCACCGCCTCATCGATCGTGACGTGGATACGGCGTAGCTCCACAATATCCGGATCAAGGCAGACCGGGTTGTGCACCAGGTTGTACGTCGCCGTCAGCCCCGCCTGCCGCGCCAGCATCAACTCCCGCCGATACCCGTCCAGCCGCTCCCCCGCCACCCGCAACTCACCCGTCAACTCCGGCCGAGCGAACGTCTCGAACACATCCGTCGGCGAGTAGTTGAGATCAGCCTTCATCGTCGAACTCCGAGTGATCGCCCACCAGTAGTGCGCAGCGCTCGACAGCAACCCCAGCAGCGCCGGATCATCCGAAGCGAACACCCCGAGTTTGTGCGCGAACACCTGCCCGGTCGGCACCATCACCGGCATCACGACCTTGCTCACCAGAGTGATCACCACGACCCGCTCCAGCCCCCGGATCGCGCCGTACAGGGCTGGCGCCCGTTCAGCGAACTGCCACCAACGGTCGCGCCGAACGGCGCGATTGTTTCGGGCTCGCTCGGGCTTGACGAGACGTTCGACCTGCTCGAAGCACTCCCCGTGGGTGGCAGCGCGTTCCTGTGGCCAGTCGTGGAAGTTGATGACCCAGCGGCTGGCCGCACCCTCCGGGGACGAGTTGAGGTCCTGGCCGTTGAGGTACGGAAACAGCACATCGGCGTTACGTCGGTCGGTGGTGATGAGTCGCCGGGCACGCGCGGGCTCCATCGTGAACCCGAGACCGAGGATGTTCGAACCTTGGAACGCGATCCCGCTGTTGGCGGCGAGTCGGTGGGCCGGGCCGCCGACCCGTGATCGTGCGTCGAGAGCGGTGTTGATGCCAGTCACCGTGATCTCATCAAGCACCCGGGGCACTTCGGCGGCGACTTGCGGATGCGAGGTCCAGACCGCGCAGTACTGCAGGACCGCCGACTTCGATGGCCACGGGCGGCTCTTGACTGCCTGGCGGATCTCGACACCTGTGGCCACGATCTGGTCAAGCCCGATCTCGCGGGTGTCTCCTTGGGTGAGCGTGTTGGTGGCGATCAGCCCGGTCTGGCCGCGCCCGCTGAGCAGGGTGTGTGCCCGTAGCAGGAAGTAGGCGACCAGGTCTGCGCTCCCCCGCGCGCCACCGCCGATCCCGTGGACCAGGTGTTCGCGGTAGGCCGGGCCGAGCGCACCGGTCAGCTTCTGCCCGCCGAGGAAGGGCGGGTTGCCGATGATGGCGTCGAAGCCGCCGGCCTCGAAGACCTCGGGGAAGGCCAGCGGCCAGTGCAGCGGCTGCCGGGTGAAAGCGCCCGACGGCAGGTCGGTGGCCAGCCACGCCTTCGAGTACTGTCGCGCGGTGTCGGCTGCTTCGCTCGTGCCAGAGGACAGCACGCGGACCTGGTCTGCGACGGCCAGTGAGGCGGCGTCGAGGCCTTTTGTGCCTCGGCCTGCGTGGGCGAGGGCCGCGCCGACGATGAGGTCGGCGTAGCTTGCGGCTTGCGCGGTGCGGGCCTGGATCGCGGCCAGGCTCTCGCGTTTGGATACGACGGCGGCGAGGTCGTTGCCGGGGCGGCCGGCGAGTTTGCGGCGGTCGTTGGCGATCTCTTCGATCAGTGGTCGCACGTGGTCCAGCTCGGCGAAGATTGTGTCCTCGTGGAGTTTGTGTCCTCGGGCTGGGTCGAGGTGCAGGGCTTCGATCTGGTCGATGCTGGTCACGCCGAGCAGCGAGTCGCCGGCCACGAGCCGGTCGTCGAGGAAGGTGAACGGTCGGGTCGGGTCCATGGAGACCAGCCACAGCGAGAGCTTGGCCATCTCCACGGCCATCGGGTTGATGTCGACGCCGTACAGGCAGTGCTGGATGATCTCGCGGCGGGCGTCGATCATCACTGGGTCGGCCTCGGCGTCGTCGGTGGCGTCGATGCGGCGGGTGTCGGCCAGGTATTCACGGGCTGCGATGTGTCCCTCGACCGACCAGGCTTCCACCAGCCGGCATGCCAGGTACCGGCAGGCGGCGACCAGGAAGGCCCCTGAGCCCATGGCGATGTCGGCCACCCGTAGCGCCAGGATGTCGGTACTCGGCCGCAGCGCCCACTGTGTTCGGTCCGCGGTCTGCAGCGGGCCAGGTGCGTAGACCAGCGGTTCCAGGGCGCCCTCGACGACCTGCTCGGCGAGGAACCGGGGTGTGTAGTGGGTGCCGGTGTTGCGCCGCAGCGGCGAGGCGGTGACGTACAGGGCGCCTTCGCGGATCACCGTGGGCAGGCCGCGCAGGTCCTCGCGGAGGATCCCGACGAACGGCAGTAGCCGCTCGGCCAGGTTCCGGTCGCCGCCGGCGGCGGCCAGCAGCCGCCGGATCGCCTCGGTGCGTTCCGCCCCGTCGGGCGGGGTCAGCTTGCGTTCCAGGGACTTCGCCGTGCCGATGCCGGAGTCCTTGTACGCGGCGGCGATCCCGTTGGCCAGGGTCTGCGGGGTGCGGTGGGTGTCGGCGAGGTGTTCCAGGTCGGCCAGCGGCACCTCCTCCTCCAGCCCGGCCTTGCCGATCAGGCCGACGACGGTCTGCTCGGCGCGGTAGCCGTCGAAGGAGAGCAGGCCCTCGTAGACGTAGCCGATCTGCTCGACGTCGATCGCGCGGAACGACAGCCGCCGCAGCTCCCGTTTGATCACGACGTACTGCACCGAGCGGAGCATGTGCAGCACGGTGCGGTCGTCGACGGCGACGCCGGCCAGCCACGGGTACCGGTCGGGGTCGAAGATCGAGCCGTCGTAGGCGGGCATCGCCACGCGCGGGTGGTGGATGCCGTAGTACACGGCGGTGAACAGCGCCAGCAGCCGCCGCCACGCCGCCGTCGAGTGTTCCAGCTCTTCTTCGCTGCCGGTGGCGTCGGCGCGTTGCTTGAGTTCGTCGCAGAGCCGCCCGGCCGAGTAGGCCGCCTCGTAGACCGGGTTGTCGGCGGGCAGCAGGCCGCGTTCCTCGGCGAACAGCAGGAACACCACCCGCATCATCACCGACACGGCCGCCCGGTAGACCTGCTCTGCGGGGACGTCGGCCAGCCCGGCCTCGCCGGCCTCGCGGACCCGCAGGTCGTGGCGGCCGATCGCGTCGACGAGCTGCTCGACGGCGCGGCGGACCTGCACGCCGAGGGTTTCGGTGACCTCCTCCTGGTTGTCGCGGCTGTCGGCCAGCAGTACTGGCAGCCGCTCGGCCTGTGGTACCCCGAAGAAGCGGCGGCGGTGCAGCAGGCTGGCGAAGGCGCGGACCACGACCCGGTCGGCGGACTCCGGCCAGGTCACCGAGTCGAAGACGGCGACCCCGGTGACGCCGCCGCGGGGTGCCCAGACCAGGGCCCACCAGCGGCCGTCGGTGACCAGGGCGAGGGGGACGTCGTGGTGGCGGCACAGCAGGGCGGCGCGGTCGACCGGGGTCGCCGGCCACGGGTCGCCGCCGATGCGGCCGGTCGGATGAGTGCCAGCCGGGTGGACCAGGCCGAGCAGTGCCGGGGTGTCGGTACCCGGTTCGACGAGCGTGAACGTCGGGGTGAGTGTCGTGTCGTGCTGGGTGACCGGCATCGCCAGCGCCGCCATGCCGTCGGTGTGCAGCGCGTCGCCCCAGCCGAGCAGTCCATGCTGGACGAAGCCGAGCCAGCCGGCGGGGTCGGTGCGCCGGTCGGCGTGGGCCAGGCGCAGCGCCTCCCGGGTGGGCTGGTCGACCGCGTCAAGGGTCGGCCAGGCGCGGGTCAGCACCGGCACGGTCAGGAACGGGCCGGTGACGTCAACCAGGGCCAGCCAGTCCAGGTGCTGCTGGCGCCCGTCAACCGACGGGCCTCGTCCCCGGGAGGCGGTCGCGCCCGCTGCGGGGCTTCGACGCGATGCGGGGTTTCTGCTCGGTGCTGGGCTTCGACGTGGGGCCGGGCTCATCGGGTCGCCTCCCGCCGGGGTACCAGGTAGATGACCGCGACCGGGAACAGGTGCGGGGTCGGGTCGGTGTACCGGTGGGCGATGCGGGCCAGTTCCGCGTCGCGTTCGGCGTCGAGACGTTCCAGCCGGGCCTGCCAGGCGGCCCGGTCGGCGCGCAGTTGCGCCGCCTCCCGCTCGTCGCCGATCGCCAGGGCCAGCTGGGTGTACTCGGACTCCGGTGCGTCAGCGTCGTCGAGAGCCTGCCGCAAGGTGGCGGCGAACCGGTCGAGGTTGGCGGTGATCCGCCGCTCCTCGTCGTCGCGACGTTTGGCCAGCCGGCCGTGCAGCGAGGTGAGGCGCTCGTCGCGGCGATGGTGCAGCGCGGCGATGAGCCCATCGCGGGTGCGCGACCAGCCGCCGGCCAGCCGGGAACCGATGTGACCGGGGGCGGGACGGCCGTCGGCGAGCGCGGCGGTCAGCAGCCGGTCGAGCAGGCCGAGGTTGTCCAGACGGGCGAACCGGCCATCGTCGCGGACCCAGCCGCCGGCGTGGAGGACCTCCTCGTGTAGCCGGATCCCGTCCGCGCCGAGGATCAGCAGCCGGGCGTAGGAGACGGCGATGACCTGGTCGACGGCTGAGTCGTCGGTGAGCACGGCGGCGACCCGGTGCAGGTCGGTGTCGGCGCTGGAGACCGCGGCCTGCAGCAGCCGGGTCGACATCGCCACCAGCGGGTGGTTGAGGTGGGCCAGCACCACGTCGTCGCCCCGGTCCGGTTCGGCGGCCACGGCCTGGTCGAAGGTGACCGGCCGGATCCGCTCCGGGTGGTCGGGGTGGGCCAGCCCGGCGGTGGCCCGCGCCCACGCCCCGGTCAGCGGGGGGACCTCGAACAGTTGGCCGCCGGCTGGGCGCAGCGGCTGCTGGCGTGCCAGGTCGAGGGCGGTGTCGACCACCCGCCGCACCGTCGCCGGGCGCAGGTTCAACGTCTCCACGGTCCGGTCGAGCTGCTCACGCAACCGCTTGACCTGACCGGAGATGTCCGCGTCGGAGGCGACGCGGCCTCGGCGCCGTTGGGTCGTCTTCGCGCTCAGGGCGGCGTCGACGTCCAGGCGCTCGCCGAGCATCCGCCGCTGCACCGCCTCAGCGAGGACGGCGTTGACCGAGCCGAGGTCCTCGGCCATCTGGGACACCTTGCGGGCCACCCGGGACAGGAACTCCAGGTCGGCGGCGAAGCCGTCGTGGGCGTGCTCCCAGCCGGCGCCGACGAAGTGGTGCACCTGCGGCTGGCGGCGCTGGCCGTACCGGTCGATGCGGCCGATGCGCTGTTCGAGCCGGTTCGGGTTGAACGGGATGTCGTAGTTGACCAGCCGATGGCAGTGGAAATGCAGGTCGATACCCTCGCTGGCGGCGTCGGTGGCCAGCAGGATCCGCACCGGGTGCTCGCCGGGCCGGGTCTGGAACGCCCGCCGCAGCCGCTCCCGGTCCGCGCCGGACAGACCGCCGTGCAACAGCTCCAGCTTGTCGCCGCCGAGCCCTTCCTGCCGCAGCAGCCGCTCCAGCCAGGTCTGGGTGTCTCGGTACTCGGTGAAGACCACCACCCGCTCGTCGCCCCACCGCCCACCCGGCTGGCAGACCTCCCGCAGGTACGCGATGAGCGCCGTCGCCTTCGCGTCAGGGTTGGCGGTGTGGTGGCGGGCCCAGTCCTCCATCTGCTCCAGCAGCGCCAGCTCCGCCGGGCCTGGTCGGGTCGGGTCGTCACTCGTTTCGATCTTGCCCGCGCGGCCGAGGGCGGTCTCCTCCTCCGCGGCCAGGGCCTCGTCGTCGAGGTCGGCGGTGGTGTCGAAGAAGTCGTCGAGCCACGACTCGTCCTCGATGCCAGCGAAGGCAGCACAGCCCACGCCGGCAAAGCCGCCGAGGCTGCCCAGCGCGCCCTGGCCGCCGCTGCCGGCACGCCGGCCGCTGGCGAGCGTCTCGCGGTACACCCCGACAGTACGGCCGAACGCTTCCGGCGAGGAGAACAGCCGCTTCTTGAGCAGCAACGTGACCAGGTCGGCGGCCCTACGCCCGCGCCGGTTGGCACCCAACCGCGTGGCGCGCAACTGCGCGAAGCGGGTCAGCAGGTCGTGGACCTCCCGCTCGGTGTCCGGGTAGGTCACCTCGATCGGTTCGGTGTGCCGCAGCGGGAACTTCGCCCCGCCCGGGTCCACGTCGCGTTTGAGCCGGCGGACCACCACCTCGCGGCGGGCGGTCTCGTCCGGCTCCACCCCCCGGGCGAACCGCTGGTCATCGAGCAACTCCAGCAGCGCCTGAAACGACTCCGGATATCCGTTATGCGGGGTTGCGGACAAAAACAGCCGGTGCTCAAAATGGGGGACCAGCCGGCGCAGCAGCTTGGTCTGCTGGGAGTCCACGGCATAACGCTGCTTGGGCGCTGCCGGGGCGACGTGGTGCGCCTCGTCAAGGACCAGCAGATCGAACTCCCGCCGAGCCGGCGGCGGTTGGTGCGGATCCGCCGACGGCAGCACCTCGTCGAGCAGCCGCTGCGCCCGCGGTGAACGCAGCCACGGCAACGAGACGATCACCAGCGGGTACACCCGGAACGGGTTGGCCGCCGACCCGTGCGTGTGACGCAGCACCGCGCACTGCTCAGAGTTGACGATCGTGAAATCCAGGCCAAACTTGTCGGCCATCTCATCGCGCCACTTCACCGCCAGCCCAGCCGGGCACACCACCATCACCCGCCGCGCCCGGTGCCGCAGCAGCAACTCCCGCACGACCAGCCCAGCCTCGATCGTCTTGCCCAACCCGACGTCGTCGGCGAGCAGCAGGTTCACCCGCGGGGCGGTCAACGCCCGAGCCACCGGCTCAAGCTGATAGTCCTCAACCGCCACCCCGGAACGAAACGGCGCCTGCAGCGTGTTCACATCGGCCGAGGTCGCCGCACCCCACCGCACCGCATCCAGGAACGCCGCCACCTGGGCCGGCTCGTCGAAACGGCCGTCAACCTCCGGCAGCGACCCCGCCGGCAGCACCCGCCGCCCCGGCTCGACCTCCCACACCACCGACAACGACTCGCCGTACCGGCCGTCCTCGACGCTCTGCAACTCCACCAGCGTCGAGCCAGCCATCCCGGCACTGACCGTCTCGTTGCCCCCAGCGCAGTCCCGCGTATCCGGCTGCGGCGGTGCGCCGTCAACGTCGGCAACGACCCACCGATGCCCGCGCACCTCGACCAGCTTGCCGACCTCAGGTGCCGCCACCGCATGCGCGAGCGCCGTCACGAGCCCTCCTCGTCGTGGAGCGAACACGACAAGGCGCCAGTCACCCCTCGCAGGGATGACCACCACCCATACGGCCGGGCTAACTCTCCCGGGGCGCCCGGGTTGCGCCAACGCACAAGGATCACTCGACGGCGGTCCACCGACCGGCCAGCCGGCACCGCCAGCCCCGCAACGACCCCGACGCCTGACTGCGTTTCGGAGCAGCGACCATGGTCACGGCTCTGGCCGTCGACGCCGATCCGCCGATCCGCCGATGCCGACATGCGGGACAAGACCGCTACTACGCAACCGATTCCTGGAGCTTCAGCAGGAACCACACGCCATCCCGGTCGATCCCATGCCGACGGGCATACCCACGTGAGACTTCCTCGGCATCTTCAGTCAGGCGCGCCAACTGCAGGCTGGGAGCCTAGCCTCGGCGATCCGCGCCGAGCTGGCCAGAATCGAGCCAGGCAGGATCGGACTCGATGATCGCCGGCAACTCGTTCACTCCAGCCCCGTGGTCGGGTGGCTGGCGGCGGAGACCATCGACGGGATGGTACCGGAAGGTCGCGCCTTCGGCAGGGTGCTGACCACCAGGTCGTAGGAATCGATGAGTAGATCCTTGATGAGCTCCACCGGCAGGCCAGCGGTGAGATCCACGGTGATCCAGTGCCGCTTGTTCATGTGGTAGCCCGGAGTGATCTCAGGATGCGCCTTCACCAGCACCCGAGCGTACTCTGGGTCGCATTTCAGTGACACAGAGCGCGGATCGGCCTTCGGGTCGGCCCCGTTGAACAGCGCGAACATCTTGCCGCCAACCTTGAACACGAGTGGGGTAGGCCCGAACGGAAACGTCACCTGCGAGCCGGCAAGTCGCTCGCAGTACTCCAGCAGGTGCGCTTGTGTGTTGCGTGGCATCACCACGGGCTCCTCCAACCGGAAACGCCGCAACGTCGCCGTCGTGGTCATCCATCGGTTGGCTTCGAGGATACCTGCGGCGGGAGGGAGGAAGCGGGCTGTCTGGAGGGCCGGGTCCAGGGCGCTGTGCTGGAACTGGAATCCGGTTTCGCGCAGCACTGCCGGTAGCACCCGATGGCTGTCCAGCACCTCGGCGGAGAACCCGCCAAGGGCCAGCCGCAACGCGGAAGCCGGGGCGGGGAGCAGGACTGGCCGGCGCAGGGGAAGGCCTGGCGACCCGCCCGGCAGAGTGGGAACGCCACGTCACGGACTTCCTGGCCACGGCTCTTCTGGGAACTTCCCGCTGAGAGGATCCCCAGCCCAGGTCAGCACGACCACGACCAGCGGCGCCGCAGCCGAAGACCTGGGGTTGCGCCTGGACCAGATCCTGCCCATCGTCGTGCCTCGTTCAAGGCGGGTTGAGTTCGAGAATCCACACCAGGACAATCATCAATGTCACCTTCCGTGTGTCGCAGTTCTTGCCCGTGCTACGGTCGCTGTCGCGCCGTGGCGCCGCACCTGGGGAGGGCATATGGGTGAGGTGTCGGCGTGGACCGGAGCCGAGGCAGAGGCGTTGCGGGTGGCTCTGCGGATGAGTCTCCGGGGCTTCGCGGAGCATCTGGGTGTGAGTGTCGGAGCGGTCGCTTCCTGGAAGCGTCGGGGGGTGACGGTGCGGCCCACTCCGGAGATGCAGGTGGTGCTGGATGCCGCACTGGCCCAGGTCGACCCCAAGGTTCGGCAGCGGTTCCAAGCGATTCGCTGCACGCACCCCGACTCTGGGGTCTTCGTCGCGGGGCCTTCGGACGGCGCCCCCCGACCTGGGGTGGCGATACAGGCCGCGGGCGGGATCTTGTTGACTGTGGTGGCGGATGGTCGACCGGTGACGTTGCCGCTGGACGCGGTGGCCGCCGCGGCGACGTCGCCAGCACCGCGTCAAGGTGTGGGAGTAGTGGGGCATTCGGACCCGGGAGCGACGGCTGACGAGCGTGCCTACGAGTTGTTCGTGCGTGGCTGTGGGCTGTTGGGCACCAACGACCGTCGCGAGATCGAGGCCGCTCAGGCGTTGTTGCAGCGGGCGGTGGATCGTGATCCGCATTTCGCTCGGGCGATCGCCGCGCGGGGGTACACCAGTTGGCGGCAGTACTTCGCAGGGTGGAGCGCCCACGCGCAGGCGTTGACCGATGCGCTGCGCGATGTCGAGATCGCCTTGGACGTTGATCCGGATTCGGTGTCGGCGAACGTGACGTTCATTCGGGCGTGCTGGGACATGGGGTGGCATGAGCGGGCGCTGGCTGCCGGTCGGTCGGTGCATGCTCGGCATCCCGACAGTCTGGAGGCGACAGTCGCGTTTGCCCGTGCGTTGAACAACGCCGGTCTGGCCCAGTGCGCCCTGCCGCTGATCGGGGCGGTCCTCGCGGTGGACGCGACGTACCCAGCGGCGGTGAAGCTCGGGATCTGGTGTCATCTCATGGTCGGTGACCATGCGGGGGCCGCTGCGATCTCCCGGGACTATCTGGTGCGGCATCCTTCGGATGCGAACACGCGCTGGGCCGTGGCCCTGGCCAGCAGTCATCTGCCCGGCGGTTTCGGGGACGCGATCAGGATCGCTGGCGACGGGGTGGCCGCCGACCCGACCGATGCGACGGTGTGGCTCCTCCTGGGATACCTGCACCGGTTGGCCGGCGACGAGGATCGGGCCCAGGCGGTGTGGGAACGGGGCCGGACTCGGCTCGCGGCCGATGGTGGAGGGTCGAACCTGCGGGCCCGGGCGTGGCTGGCGAACCTGCACGCGGGGGTCGGCGATGAGCCGGCAGCGTTGCGGTGCGTGGCCGATCTGACCTCCGCCGACCCGCACAATGGTTACCTGCGCTACCGGCTGGCCCATGTGCTGGCGGAACTGCGGCGTTCGGAGGAGGCGGTGGAGATGCTGGCGTCGGCCGTGGCCGATGGATTCCTGTCGGCGCAGTTGTTGCGGCAGGAATTGGTGCTCGGCTTGGCGCCGCTGCGGCAGGCCGACGGGTTCTGGGCCACTGTGAGGCAGCTGGAGACGAATGTCGAGCGTTGCCGGCAGGTTTACGCGGCGGGCATCTCAGCGGTGAATGTGACCACCCCTTCGATATAGAGAGGTATTGGTTCGATGACACTGGCCAAGAGCGACCGGAACTGGATGTCCGGGATAGCGGGCGAGGGGGTCGTGACGATCGGCGACCCTCGGCTGAAGGCACCCACGGCATCGGTGACGGTCCCCGACGAGGTGGCCGAGCTGCTTGCCTCGATGGTGGCTGGGTTGCGTTCCCTGAATGGGGCGGGTTTGGCGGCCCCGCAGGTCGGCGCGTCGGTGAAGGTCGTGGTCGTGGAGGTCCGCCGGACCGACGTCTTCCCCGACCGTCCGGAGTGCCCGCTCCTCCAGATGATCAACCCGGTGATCACGGCCCGGTCCGAGTCGATGCTGATGGACTGGGAGGGCTGTTTCAGCGTGCCGGGACTGATGGGGCTCGTCCCCCGGGCTGAGACGATCACCGTCGAGTATCTCGACCCGTCCGGGCAGCGGGTGACGGGTGAGTACAGCGGGTACGTCGCCCGGGTGATCCAGCACGAGGTGGACCACCTCGACGCGGTCGAGTTCGTCGACCAGATGCGGGACATGCGCAGCCTGACCACGGTGGCCAACTATCTGGAGCATCATCGGTCGTCGACCCAAGGCGGGTGACTGGCACATCGCTGGTACACCACTGGTACAGCGGTGGCTGGTGCCCTCAGGCGGCAGCCGGCAGGCTGGATGACATCCGGATCGGGTCCCTTCAGGGGCGTTGACTCGGAGGGCTCGCGACGGTCGCATTGATCTGGTCTGACGTCCCGGAGGGTGCTGGCCGGCATGTGGTGGGTTGCGACAATTCGGTGTCATCGCGGCTGACCGGTCGGCTGGTCTGTTTCGTCGTCCCGATCGGTCGCGCCGTTTGCCTGTGGGAGAGGAATCACCTGGTGAGTGTCGCCACCGCTGGCGCGGCTTCAGCCGCCGTACTGCGTCGAGAGCTCGTGGATCAACTGGTTGCGGCCGGTTCGATCCGGTCGGACGAGGTCAGGGCGGCGTTCCTGGCCGTGCCTCGACACCGGTTTGCCCCGGAGGTGTCGCTGGAAGCGGCGTATGCCAATGACACGGTGCGCACCAAGCGTGACGCCCACGGGGTGACGACCAGTTCGATCTCCGCGCCCTGGCTGCAGGCGGTCATGTTGGAGCAGGCACAGATCCGCCCGGGGATGCGGTGCCTGGAGATCGGCTCGGGTGGCTTCAACGCGGCGTTGATGGCCGAACTCGCCGGCCCCAGCGGCGAGGTGACCACGGTGGACATCGACCCTGATGTCACCGACCGGGCCCGCCGCTACCTGCCCGCCGCCGGGTACGAACGGATCACCGTGGTCCTGGCCGACGCCGAGGCGGGTGTGGCGGCACATGCCCCCTATGACCGGATCGTGGTCACCGTCGGGGTATGGGACATCCCGCCGGCCTGGGTCGACCAACTCGTCGAGGGCGGCCGGCTGGTGGTGCCGCTGCGGATGCGAGGTCTGAGCCGGTCGATCGCGTTCGTGCGCGAGGGTGACCATCTGGTCAGCGACGGCCACGAGATGGCCGGGTTCGTGTCGGTGCAGGGTACCGGTGCGCACCCCGAGCACCTGGTCACCCTGCACGGTGAGGAGGTTGGCCTGCGGTTCGACGACCCGCCACAGGTCGACGCCGAAGCGCTCCGGGCGGCGCTGGGACAGCCCCGGACGGCGGTGTGGTCGGGGGTGCGGTTCGGGGCGATGGAGCCCTTCGACGGGTTGATGCTCTGGCTTGCCACCTGCCTGGACGACTTCTGCCTGCTGTGCCGGGCACGCACCGACGCCGCCCGGGCGCTGGTGGATCCGGCCTCACCGATCGCCACCCCGACACTGCTGGGCCAGCGGGGCTTTGCCTACCTCACCTACCGAGAAGTCGAGGCGTCCAACGGGGTGTTCGAATTCGGCGCCTACGCCCACGGCGAGGACGCCGCCGGACTCGCGAACACGCTCGTCGACCGGATCCGCGTCTGGGACCGCGATCACCGCCATGCTGCTGGCGCATGTATCCGCGTCTATCCCGCCGGAGTCGCAGGCGATCAGATGGCCGCCGACCGGATCCTCGCCAAGCGACACACGAACGTCACGATCTCCTGGCCCTGACCCTCCCGGGTGCCGGCCAGGCAGCACGCCCCCGTCACCGACGTACTGGAGGTTCCCATGTCCCCAACCGCGACGACCGCCCCCAGCAATCTTCCCGCCGTCGACGCCGACGCCGATGCGGTGTTCGACCTGGACGTCCATATCGTCGAATCCGGGCCGGTGATCGCTGAACTGTTGCGCAGCACCAGCGACAACTGCGGCGCCACCTGCGCCTCGGCCTGTACCAGTTGCAGGTCCTGACAGTGCGATCCGGTGGGTCCGGCGCAGTCTCCGGACCCGCCGGGAATCGGCCCGGGGAGGTGGCGGTGTACCAGGTGCTCGATGCGGTCCTGCTCCGCGCGGCCACCCGCAGGGTGGATGCCGCGCTGCCCGGCTGGCCTGACCTGGCGCCCGGGACCGACCCCGAGCGGTGGCGTGACTGGTTGCTCCGGGTGTGGGCCGACGAGTCGGTCGTCGACGCCATCGCCGTGGCCAGCCCGGTCCTGGCCGCCGGAGTCGCACGGGCCTGCGCCGACCAGGTCCACGACGGCCGCCACCTGCGGCGGCTGGTGGTGTCCGTCGCCCGGTATCTGCTGCGCATGACCGGGCGGGCCACGCCGTTCGGCCTGTTCGCCGGTGTCACCGCGGCGGCCATCGGCGCGCAGCCGTCGCTGCGGTGGGGCCAGCGGCACCACCCCGTCCTGCGGGCCGACCACGCCTGGGTGGCCGGGGTGGCCACCGAACTGGAAGCCTGCCCCGCGGTGTGGACCCAGCTGCTGGTCGTGGCCAACGACCTCATCGAGCTGCGTGACGACCGTCTGGTACTGGCCTGCCAACACCCCGGCGACGACCGGATGCGATCGGACCGGCCGCCGATGGCCGCCGACGTGTCCATACGCGCCACCAGCGCGGTGTTGGCCGTCCTCACCCATACCCAGTCGCCGATCACTGGTGGCGAGGTGGTGGACAAGCTGGCGGTGGACTTCCCGACCACTACCCCGGCGGCGGCCCAGGCGATGCTCGCCCGGCTGATCCTGCTACGCGTGCTGCTGACCGAGCTGCGGGCGCCGATGACGACCACCGACGGCCTCGCCCACGTCCGTGCGCTGCTGCGGGCAGTCGGTGCGCCGACCAGCCCAGCGGTGGCGCACACCGCCCGGATGTTGGACACGGTCGGCGAGCAGATCGCACGGCACAACCGACAACCGTCGGCCCAGGAGCGCCGCAGCCTGCGCCGGATGCTGCTGGACCGGGCCAGCCACCAGTCCCCGGAAGCCGCCGTACCGGTGACGGTGGATCTGCGGCTGGATGTCGACGTGAGGTTGCCTGAGTCACTGGTCCCCGACGCCCGGGCCGCCGCCAGCGTGCTGACCCGGCTGACGCCCCACCCACAGGGCATGGCGGCATGGCGGGACTACCACGGCGCGTTCCTGGAACGCTACGGCGCCGGCGCGCTGGTCCCGCTGAACGAGCTGGTCGACCCGGACACCGGGCTCGGTTTCCCAGCGACCTACCGCAGTTCGCATCGGCGGATCACTGACGCTTCGGTGACCGAGCGCGACCGGCGGCTGCTGCGGCTGGTCCAGACCACGGCCGCAGCCGGCGGCCAGGAGATCGTCCTCGACGAGGCGACGATCACGCAGATCGCCGGGTCGGAGGCCGCCGCGCTGGCACCACCACCGCACGTCGAACTGTTCGCGCAGATCCACGCCCCTGATCGGGATGCGCTGCGGTGCGGCGACTACCGGCTGCTGGTGGCCGGGGCGGCCCGAGCGGCCGGGGCGACCACCGGCCGGTTTCTGGACCTGCTGCCAGCGGCCGACCGTGCCCGGTTCCAGGCGGCCTACACCCAGGTGAGGGCCCATCGGGCCGGGGCGGTCGCCGCCCAGCTGGTGTTCCCACCGCTGCGGTCGGCCTCCGAACACGCCGCCCGAGCCCCGATCATGCTGCCCCACCTGGTGCGGGCTGGCACCTTCCCCACCGGGGACACCCCGGCGGTCGGCCCCGACGACCTCGCGGTGGGCGGCGACCTCGACGGCCTGTACCTGGTGTCGCTGCCCGACCGGCGGCTGATCGAGCCGACCGCGTTCAACGCCGTGGAGTTCCGCCACTTCAGTCATCCGCTGGCCCGGTTCCTGTGCGAGGTACCCCGGGCCCTGGCGGCGGTCTACATGCCCTTCACCTGGGGGGCTGCCAGTGCGCTGGCGTTCTTGCCCCGCATCCGCTGTGGCCGTGTCATCGTGGCGCCGGCCCGGTGGAACCTCACCACGGAAGACCTTCCCGAATCGGGCGACGGTGGCCAGCTGTGGTGCGAGGCGGCGGCCCGGTGGCGGCGACGATGGCGAGTTCCGGACCTGGTGCACCTGGTCGAGGCCGACAACCTGCTGCCCCTGGACCTGAGCGAACCGGCGCACCTGGAGCTGCTGCGGATCCACCTCGACCGTCACGGCCATGCCCGGCTGGATGAAGCCCCGTCCCCGCAGGCGTTCGGGTGGCTCGACGGCCACGCTCACGAGATCGTCATCCCGCTGACCGCCACCGCCACGCCGCTGCCCGCTCCCGAGGTCGCCACCGTCCGGGTAGTACGCCGCGACGACGGGCATCTGCCCGGCGCGTCGTCGTGGTTGTACGCGAAGCTCTACACCAGCCCAGAACGCCACGCCGATCTTGCCGCCCGGGTCCCGGACCTGGTCGCAGGATGCGACAGCATCGTCGACTGGTGGTATCTGCCCTACCGTGATCCGCAACCGCATCTGCGGCTGCGGTTGCGGCTGTCGGACCCCAACGCTTTCGGCACCGCCGCCGCCCTGCTCGGGGCGTGGGCGAGCCGGCTGCGTGGGCAGCGACTACTCGGCCGGCTCGAACTGGACACCTACCAGCCGGAGACCGGGCGCTTCGGCGACGGGCAGGCCATGGCCGCCGCCGAGCGGGTCTTCGCCACCGACTCCACCGCCGCGCTCGCCGAACGCGTCACCGCGACCAGGGCCACGATCCCCATCGACGCCGTGGCCGCGGCCAGCCTGGTCGACCTGGCCATCGCCTTCACCGGCGACACCACCACCGGTATGCGCTGGCTGCGCGACAGGCTGCCCCACGAGCCCACCACAGTGGACCGAACCCTGCACACTGCCGCGGTCGGCCTGGTCACCCCCCAGGATGGATGGGCAAGACTCCACGCGGTCGACGCCGACGGCGCCCTGCTGCGGGCGTGGCAGGATCGCCGCACCGCCCTGGTCGACTACCGCCGCCAAGTGGACGAGCACCGCAGCAGCGACCAGGTCCTGGCGTCGCTGTTGCACCTGCACCACATCCGGGTGCACGGCATCGACCCCGACCGGGAGCGCCTCGGTCGGCGGCTGGCCCGCGCCGCCGCGCTGCGGTGGACGGCCACCCACCCGGAAGCCACCCGATGAGCCCCGCCCTCGGTACCGCAGCAGCGGCTGCCGACATCGCCGACCGTCTCACCAACCCCGGTTCGCCCACCGGATTGGTCGGGCGGGGGCAGTCGCTGGCCGACGGGGCCGCCGGGGTGGCGCTGCTGCACATCGAACGCGCCCGCACCGGCTGCGGCAGCTGGGACACCGTGCACGCCTGGCTGACCGCGGCCGTCGGTGAGGATCTGTTGGCCACCGCAGACGCCGGCCTCTACCTCGGTGTGCCCGCCGTCGCGTACACGCTCCACACCGCGATCGGAGACCGGACCAGCCGCCACACCACCACCGTCGACCGGCTCGACCGGGCCGTGGCGGCCCTGGCACACCGACGCGTCGACCGCGCCATCACTCGCCTCACCCACCGGGGGCTGCCCACTCTGGCCGAATACGACGTCATCAGCGGGTTGACCGGCATCGGCGCCCACCTGCTGCGCCACTCCCCCGACAATGACGCCCTGCCCCGGATCCTGGCCTATCTGGTCCGGCTGACACACCCGTTGCACCATGACGGCGTTCTGGTTCCGGGCTGGTGGACCGCGCAGGACCCGCACGCGGAGATCTCGGCGGGCTTTCCCGGCGGCCACGCCAACATTGGCCTCGCCCACGGCATCAGCGGCCCGCTGGCGCTGCTGGCCCTCGCCCACCGCCGGGCCATCGTCGTCAACGGGCACCGCGAGGCGATCGAACGGATCTGTGCCTGGCTGGACACCTGGCGCCAGCACGACGACACCGGCGTGTGGTGGCCACAGTGGACCGCCCGGGCCGACCACCGCACGGGGCAGACCACCCAGCCCGGCCCGCTGCGCCCCTCCTGGTGTTACGGCACCCCCGGGGTGGCCCGCGCCCAGCAGCTGGCCGCCCTGGCCACCGGCGACACCACCCGGCAACAGATGGCCGAGGACGCCCTCGCAGGCTGCCTGGACGACCCCCACCAGCTCGGCGCCATCATCGACGGAAGCCTGTGCCACGGGTGGGCCGGGCTACTGCAGACCACCCGCCGGGCCGCCGCGGACGCCGCAACCCCGGTACTTGCCGCCCACCTGCCGTACCTGACCGACCGGCTGCTGCGGCACGCGGCCACAGCACCCCCAGCCGCGTCTGGGCTGCTCGAAGGCGCCGCCGGGATCAGCCTCGCCCTGCACGCCGCAGCGCGGGACGCCGCGCCGAGTTCCGGATGGGACGCATGTCTGCTGATCGCCTGACCTCCGCCGATGCCGCCACCACCCTGGTGGGGCACCCCCAGCCGGCCCACCAACCGACGACAGCCGACGACAAGGTCAACGCCCTGGAACAGGCGGTCTGGGCCATGCTCGCCGGCAACGCCGAGACTGAGACGTGCCCCGGGGTGTCCCAGGTCGGACTACTGGAGGCCGTCGAACGCTACCGGGCCGCCGGGCGCGCCGCCCTGCGCTGGCAGGTCGACGACCGAACCTGGGCACAGATCAACCTCGGGTTCGCCGACCCAGCCACCGCCGAACGCATCATGATCGATCACCTGTGGCCGTGGCTGCGGGCGGCCACGGCGGTGGGCACCCTCACGTCGTGGTGGTACATCCGCAAAACCCCCTGGTGGCGCCTGCGGCTGCAGACCGCGGCATCCCAGCACGCGGCGATGCACCAGTCGATCGCCCCGATCCTTGACCAGTTGCTCACCCAAGATCGGATCACGACGTGGTCCACCGGCGTCTACGAACCCGAGATCCACGCCTTCGGCGGCCCGGAAGGCATGGCAGTCGCGCACCAGTTCTTCCACGCCGACAGCTCCGCGATCCTTGACTACCTCGACACCGGCGGTACCCCAGGTTCACAGCCAGCCCGGTTGGGGCGCCGGGAGATGTCCATGGTCCTGTGCACGGCACTCCTGCGCGCCGCAGGTCAGGACTGGCACGAGCAGGGCGACGTCTGGCAGCGGGTGACCCGGATGCGGCCCCTGCCCGCCGACGTCGCCAACCAGGCCCACCGGACAGTCCCCGCCGTGTACCGGCTGCTCACCCTCGACACCGGCCCCAGCAGCCCGCTGCGCCACGACCACGGCCCACTCGCCGACGCCGCCGCGTGGCTGGACGCCGCAGCCCAGACCGGCCAGGCACTCAAGACGACAGCGGCTGCCGGCACTCTGCGACGGGGACTGCGCGCCGTTCTCGCCCACCACGTGATCTTCCACTGGAACCGTCTCGGGCTGGACGCCACCACCCAGGCGCTCCTCGCCCACACCGCCGCCGAAGCCGTGTTCACCGCCGCCGACGGCGAACCCGCCGGATGCGAGCCAGGCAATGATGTGGCCAGAACCTGATCCCACCGGGGCGTGCCGGATGTGCGCCGCCCATCTCCACGCCTGGCCTGGCCTGCTGAGCTGATCGCAGCCCATGATGGTGGGCGGTGCGGACCGCCCTGGTCTGCCCGCCCACCATCACGAGCCGCCTGTCATGCAGGGTTGGCTGGGGTGTCGGCCGCGATCCGGGTGTAGCCGGCGAGTTCCAGCCAGTCCCGGGTTCGGGAGTACTCGGCCGGATCGTCGTGGTACAGCCCCGCTCCAAGGCGCCGCCGCAACGCGTCGACCGCCTCGGCCAGGCTCCGCCGGTCCTCCGGCGGCAGCGCCCCGCCCGCAGCCAAGCAGGCATCCACACTGGCAAGAACCTGTCGCGCCGCCGGATCCAACCGGAACGACAGCAACGTCGGCAGGCGCCGACGACGCCAGTACCGCAACGCGTGCAGCGCGGCCCGGTGGGGCGCACCGTACCAGTACACAGGTCCCCGGTTCGGGTTCGGCTCCCACTGCCCCGGGCACCGCCGCCCGCGCCGCTTGGCAATCGCACGGTCGGCGGCGTAACACTCCAGATCCGCACACCAGCCAGCCCGGCTGGCCATCAGAGCGTCCAAGGCCCGCACCAGCGCCGCCTCCTCATGATCGAACGGCCCGGCCAGCTCCCGCAGGAAACTCAGCGTCGCATGGAACCCGATCGGCCGATACAACTGCACGCACGAGCGCAGCGCAGACACACGGACCCGGTGCGGCAGTCCCGGGTCACGCACCCGCCGGGCGTACCAGCTGAAACTCACTCAGCGAGGCTAGACCTCGCCTGCAGCGCAACCACCTGAATATCCGGCGGCATCCAGCAGCGCCACCCAGTTCGCCTCGACGAAGGCCTTGAGTTCCCGGGGTCTGAGATCAACTGGAATTTTCCCGTCGGCGGTCGGGACGACCCGTTCCACGTCGTAACTGCCATCCAGGTCGACGAACTCCGGCCCCGACCGCAGCGACAGATCCATACTCACCAGACGACACACGAAGAAGTGCTGCACCCGCAGACCAACCGCACCACCACCGGCACCGGCAGTGCCACCGGTGCCGTCGACCCGATCGGTAGCCAGGAACACCTGCTGGATGCGGTCGACCTCTGCGCCGAGCTCCTCGCGCACCTCCCGGACCATTGCCGCGTACACCGAGCCATCGCCCGGCTCCACCCGACCACCCGGCGTCGTCCAGTACGGCATCAGGCCCGGCCGAGTCCGCCGGATCAACAGCAACCGACCAACGTCATCGACCACCAGCGCCCGTGCCGAACGCTGGCACACTGCAGGGATCAGCCGCATCGCACCTCCCCTGACATCATGGTGTCCTGACCGGCCGGAACCGGCGCCAACTCCGGCCCCGGCAGCTGCCTGTGCGGATCACCCCGGGTCGGGCACACTGCTGCCACCATGCTGTCACTGCTGACGTTCAACATCGCCGCAGCCGCCCGGCCCTGCGCCGAACCTCTACGCACTTGGCTCCATCAGCGCGACGACGTCCGCGTCCTCAGCGAAACCAGCGGCGGACCCGGCACCATAGTGAACAGGAGTGACTTGGTTCGCCACACGGACCTTTCTGGACGAGATGGTCTTTCGCGACCGGCCTGGATCGCCGAATTCCGTTGTCACCTGAACGAGTGAGGACGTGACGGCGCGAGTTCGCTCTGCTTCGATGTGGTCCGTGTATGTCGCCCAACCGTGGTACGCATCGGAAACAGCCTGGGCCGCTGTCGGCGTGCTGGCCTCAGTCATCATTGGAGTTGTCTCGATCTTCGCAGCGTACAAGATCGCGAATCCCCGACGCAGACTCGCCTACGACCTGCTCACGTGCGCGCCGCTTCTGAACGCACCACCTGATGTCCGCAGTGGCATAGAACTGCGGCACTGCGGGGAAGTCCTGACGGCACCGCACTTCATGGAGATCGTCTTGACCAACGACGGACGCCGGGATGTGCCCACAACCGCATTCGACAGCGGCGAGCCCATTGAATTCGACGTCACGGCATCGATCGTGACCCTACTTCGCAGCGACTCCCGCCCAGATGAGACCACCTCACCGGCCGTCCACGGTACTGGCTCGAAACTCTCGATCGGCCCCGGGCGAATCGCCAGAGGGCAACGTGTCATCGTGACACTGCTGGTCGATGGACCCGAACCAGGTCTCGTCTGCCGGCACAATCTCATCGACGTGCAGTGCCGGCGCCAAAGCCTTTGGACTGGTAGGGTCATGATGCCCGTCATAGAAATGATTGGTGTATCTGTCGGCCTTTTAGCGGTTGGAGCTGTTCTGGCTGGACTGGATTCATTGCATACGATACGTCCTCTGGCCATAACGATGATGTCGTTGGGAGTCAGTGGGGTGGCTGCCGGTGTCGGAGGCGCGGTGACGTTGATCTTGAATGATCAGCAGCGCCGTATGTCACGGATGCCCTGACAGGTAGCCGCTGGGGGACGATCGACTGAGCCGCGTGTCACCAGATGGCCTACACAGTCGTCGTCTTCGTTGCCTCAGACTGGGCTACTGGATGACCGTCCAACTCTGGGCGCGATCACCGCGAATGAGGCTGTCGAGTCGTAGCCGAAGCTCGGCCCGTGCTGGGGGCTTGTGCGGCGCGGCACGCAGGTAGGCGGCCAGGGAGTGCAGTTCGCGCAGCTCACGGACCACCGGCCAGCCTGCCCACTCAACAAGGTCATAGCCATAGGCGAGACTGAACTCCCGCCGCTGATCTTCGGTCAGGCCGAACCGGTTGCCGGGTGTCCCCCGTTGCGCCAGATCGATTTCGCGAGGTCCCCAGCAGACACTGTCCCAGTCTCCGAGCACGTAGCCCTGTGGATGACGCTGGTCAGCAAGGAGATTCCCGGTGTGGGCATCATTGTGAATCAGTCCCCGACCCAATGGGAAGTCCAGCGCCGCGTAGGCGGCCCCGGCGCAGGCCATCCGTTCGGCGAGGTAGGCCCGGTCCGGTGCCGAGAGCACCGGAATCGTGCGAGCGGCATCCATCGTGATGGCGTGGGCGAGTCTGGCCAGCGGCCGGGCATCGGGTAGGGCGAACGGCGGGTCGGGTAGGCGATGGAGTTGCCGCAGCAGAGCGCCCAGCACGGTCACGGGAGCTGGGCTTCCGGAGGCCGCATCGGGCAGATATCGCCACAGGCTGGCCACCATGTGATCAAGGTCCATCACGGCGGGAAAGGCCGGCTCGACTGTCGGGAATCTCTGCCCGGTCAGCCAACTGGTCACCCGGAGGGCCGTGTGCCAGCGGTCGCGGTTCTCGTCAGTGGCGTCAGCGAGGCGGACTACGATCTGCTCATCGGGAAGCAGGTAGATCCCGGAACCGTGCACGCGCAGAGCCCGAGCCCCGGCTGTGGAGAGCCCCAATCGGTGACCGAGGGCAAGCAACGCCGCCGCGAACTGGTCAGGGCCGGTCGAGGCCGAGGCCGAGGCCGAAGTTGACGCCGTCGGCGGCTCAGGCAGTGTCATGGACGGCCGCCCGCAACCGCGCCCGCAGATCCGCCACGCCGGGGTGTTTCTCATGCGGCCGTGTGACCCGTTCCAGGTCTTGCAGCCGGGACATCGACCGAGGAGACACCAGGGCAGCAACTCCAGCCAGGGCATCATCTCCGATCCGGACACCCTGATCGACGTCGTCATCGCCCTGGAACCAGGCCGCCGCCAAGGCGATGAGGTTGAGGGTCCTGCTACGGGTGTACGCGACGCTGCGACCGGCGACGGCCTGCATCAGTAAGGGACGGGCCTTGGCCGCCGCTGTGGGGACGGCGTCTGCCAGCACATGGTAGGTATGGCCGCGCAACGCCATGAGTTCGGCATGATCGAAGTGGCTCAGCCAGGGAGGACGCTCGTCGGCGCTCACACCGGCGACGAGATGGTCCTCGGCCCGGCTGATAGCACGCTCGCAGGCCCGGACCCTACCCATCGCCGCGTAGCACCAGCTTTCGTACGATGCGGTCGCGGCGAAAGCCAAGTCCGCCACGGTGGAATCCAAATCCGCCGCCGTGGCGTGGGCAAGCTGAATCAGACGCAGTCCCTCATCAGGTCGGTGGAGGTGGAGGGCCTGATGGGCAAGCTGGCGCAACACATGACCGACCAGACCGACGTCGCCAGCCTCCCGGGCAGCGTCTATCGCGACCATCCACAACTGACGAGCCTCACGGTGCCGTTCCACGTCGTAGTTGGTCCAGGCGGCCACCGCGGCAAGATCAGCGGTCGCGGCGAGGAGACGCGTCCGCGTCGTCCCACCGGTAATCAGCGCATGCTTTCCCGCGTCAATCACCCATCGCAACTGCGCGAGAACGGCCGGGCGGGGCACGCCCCCGCCCCACTGGTTGTCCCAGTCCCGGAATGCTCTGGTTGTAGCCTCGATGCGTTCCACGTCGGCCACACCGATACGACGCGACGTCTCGGCCCCAATGCCTCGAACCAGCGCGCTGAGGCGATCATGCAATGGTCCGGCGTCAGGATCGCCGAATGCCAGGACCGCCACTGTGGCCAGAAGATCTCGTCGTTGCATCCAACTCACCACCTGCGAGTCAGAACCGTCCTCCCCTGGGGCATCCGATCGCAGGCCTGAATCAGGAGAGGCAACAGGTTCACCTGTCAGAATCGCACTGTCGGACTCAGATGTCCCGGCAGACCACATCCCCCGGACGATGTGGAAGCCGAGGTCCCGGTCGGAGGCTGCGCCGAGGACATGGCGGAATCCGGCACGACGGAGCTCGCCCGGCCAGCGCCGACGGCCACATTCCAGCTTGCCGACCTGGTTGGCATCCAGGGTCGCCTCAGCCAGATCATGCTGCGCAACGTAAGCGTTGACGGCATCAGCCAACTCCTGCCGGGACATCGGACGGCCGGACCCCGACGGGGACGGCGTCCTCAGCCGCGCCCGCTGAAGCAGGCGATTCGGCGGCGGCCGACGACTGCTTGTCACGCCGACATCCCCCCTTCACGCTTGTCTCGGACCTTTCGTCGACCTGCTAACTCCGACGGATCCGGATGGCGATTCGATCAGCACTTGCTCCGACGCCTGGATACCCTTTGCCATGCATCTTTGTCGATTGTGTATATAGCCGAGTCTTCCCACGGGCCAACCG
>JAFGOK010000532.1 GCA_016926535.1 Micromonosporaceae bacterium
TACCCCGGCCAGGATCACGTCATCCGGGTCGCCCCGGTGGCGTGCGACTGCGGCACGCGCCGGCACCTCGTCAGTACCCAGCAGCGGCCAGAGGTGTTCCAGCCAGGCCAGGAGGGCCAGTCGGACCGGGAGGCCAGGGCGATCGCCGCGGCGAAGTCGGAATTCCTGGCGTTGCTCGGCCATGAGATCCGCACGCCGGTAACCGGGGTCGTCGGCATGGTGGATCTTCTCAGATCCCTACCGCTCGATCACAAGGTGCGTGAGGTGGTCGACGGCGTCTACCGCTCGACCCAGATCCTCAAGTGCATGATCGATGACCTCCTGGATCTCGCCCGGCTGGAGACGGGCAGCCTGGAACTCGACCATCGTCCCTGCTCAGTGCGCGGGTTGTTGGAAAGCGTCGCCGAGCCGATGCAGGAGCAGGTCAGGAGCAAGGGCATCCTGCTGCTCGCCGCGACCGACCCGGAGACCCCGACGACGGTCATCACGGATCCGGCCCGGCTGCGGCAGGTGCTGACGAGCCTGGTCAGCAACGCGGTCAAGTTCACCGATCGGGGGGAGGTCGTCATCACCGCGGAGCAGATCGCCGACGACCGGCTCCTGATCACCGTCGTGGACACCGGCAGCGGCCTGAGCAGCCGCGACCAGGAACGCGTGCTGGCCCCCTTCGTCCAGGGCGATTCCTCGGTCTCCAGAGCCCACGAGGGAGCAGGGCTTGGCCTGGCCATCGCGGCCAGGCTGGTCGCCCGGATGGGCGGGACCATCGCGATCGACTCCGAACCTGGCCGCGGGTCCGAGTTCCGCGTGCTGCTGCCCGTCACCATCGCCGACACCGTCGAACCGGTCACGGCGCTGGTCCCCGGCGCTGACCGGATCGCCGTCGTGGCGCCCTCCGGCAACTCAACCAGGGCCCTGAGCTGGATCATCATGGCGGCTGGGGGCACCGCCATCCCCTGCGACCTCGCAACGGTCACCGCCAAACCGCCCGAGGCCGACGCCGTGCTGTGGTGCGACAATGCCCGGTCTCCAGAGGCCGCGGAGCGGGCGGAGCAGATCATCGATGCGCTCGGGGAGACCGGGCGGGCGATCCTGCTGAGCACCACCGATCCCAGGGGTGGCGGGGTGGTCCAGGGCGCCGCCCTCATCACCGCCCCGATCACTCTGCGCCGGCTGGTCGCCCTGCTCAACAGCGAGCGCTCCGGCGTGCGCGGGGCACCCATCCCGATCCGCCCGATCAGCGGTGGGCGGATCCTGCTCGCGGAAGACAACGAGGTCAACCGGGACATCTTCCGGCGCATGATCGAGCTGCTCGGTCTTGAATGCGACACCGCCGCCGACGGTGAGGCCGCGGTACGCCTCGCGACGGGAAAGCGCCCGTACGACATCATCCTCATGGATGTGCAGATGCCGCACATCGACGGTCTCACGGCCACCCGGCAGATCCGGAGAGCTGGGGTCAGGACTCCCATTCTGGCACTGTCGGCAACAGCGCTGCCGGGGGACGAGGAGCGCTGCACCGCGGCGGGCATGGATGCCTACCTGCCGAAGCCGATCACGATTCCAGAGCTCCGGGAGGCGCTCGCGGCGTACCTCGAAGCGCCGGGATCGGCGACCTACCACACCCCGGAGACTCCGGCCCACCCGCGCGTCGTCCCTGAACGGATCGACCTCGGCACGCTTCATGGCCTGGAAGCGGAGCTGGCCGATCGGCCGCTGGTCGTCTCGACCGTCTCGGCGTTCCTCGCCCAGCTGGACGGGCGCCGGACCGCCCTCTCTCAGGCGCTGGAGCGCCACGACCGGGAGACGCTGCGCACCACCGCGCACACCCTGAAGTCGGCCAGTGCCCTCCTCGGCGCGCAGTCCCTCGCCGACGCCTGCGCGACCATCGAGCAGCGGGCGAATCTCGCCCCGGAACGGGAACTGCTCGCCCTCGTCGAGGACATCGAGCGCGCCAGTATCAACGCGGAGATGACGATGGCGGCGTACCTGGCTGAGAAGAACGCCCCGGATGACGGCCAGGCCGCGGGGAAGCCGGCTGCGGGAGGGTGAACCAGAAGCGCGTCCCGCCCCCCGGGTTCGCAGCCGCCCCGATCTGGCCGCCGTGGCGGTCGATGATGCGCTGGCAGATGGCCAGACCAAGACCGGTCCCGGGGTACCCGGCCTTCGGGTGGGCCCGGTGGTAGCGGGCGAACACCGCCTCGTGCTGGCCCTCCGGGATCCCGATCCCCCGGTCGCGCACCTCCACCGTGACCGTGCCCGTCGCCTCGTCCCGGGTGGCGCTGACCCGCACCTCCGCCGGAGTGTCCGGGGCCGTGTACTTCACCGCGTTGCCGATCAGGTTCTCGATCACCCGCCGGATCATGGCCGGGTCACCGACGACCTTCGGTAGCCGGTCGACGGTGATGGCCGGTCGGGGTCCTGACCCCGGGCCGAGCCGACCGAGCCTGGCCGCGACGACCCCGCCAACGAGGTCCCGCAGGTCGATCGTGGTCAGGTTGAGTGGGGTCTCCGGGGCCGCCGCGTACGCCAGCAAATCGTCGATGAGCGTCCGCATGACGTCGACCGCGGCCCCGATGGTCGCCAGTAACTCGTCATAGTCCGCCCCACCGCGACGCTCCGGTTCCAGGTGGACCAGCAGTTGCACGCACCCGGTCACCGTCGCGAGCGGGCTCTTGAGATCGTGGCTGATCGCGGCGGCGAGGTACTCCATCTCCGCGATCGACCGGGCCAGCCGAGCTTCGTCGACCACATTCGCCCATCGGCACGGGGTGCGGTGAGTTGATCTAAATCGTAGGAGTCCGGACGGTAGCCTCCCCAGGGACCTGGACTCCATGGGCTAGTACTACAACTCCATGTCGTAGAAGCGAACCCATTCCTGGGCCGAGCCGTCGTACATCGTGACGTTCTTGTAACCAAGGACCCGGTTCAGGACATACAGCCAGGAGCTCGCGTAGCCGCCAACTCCGCAATACACGATGATGGTCTGGTTGCGATCGAGTGTCACCCCGGCGCTCATGGCCAGTGCCATGAGCTGCGGCACGGACTTGTAGGTGCCGTCCGCGTTCCAGATCGACGGAGCGGGCAGGGAAACGGCCGTCGGGATGTGCCCGGCCTTCTGCGCCCACTCCTCAATGACCTCGCCCGAGTAGACGTTCGCGTCCCGCGCGTCGATGATGAGTGACTGGCCGATACTGGAATGAACATCGTCAATGGTTGAGAACAGGCTCGCCTTGACTGTGCCGTCGTAGGTGACCGGAGTCACCACCGGCACGCCGGTCGTCGTCGGCCGCCCTTCGGCCACCCACTTCGGGTAGCCGCCATTCAGGATCGACACGTATTTCACGCCCGCATACAGCAGCGTGTCGGCGGCCCTGGTGGCATTGGCCTCGGGGTAGGGCGGCTCGCCAGTCGAGGTGACGAGCACGACCTTGGAGTACTTGGTGATGCCCGCAGCGCCGAGCGAGGCAAACAACTCGCTGGCCTCCGGCAACTCCAGCAGCAGGTCGTCTCGCATCGTGATCCACGCGGAGAACGGCACCACCATCGGAATGCTGATGGAGCCAGCGATATGACCGGCCGCGTACTCGTCCGCCGTCCTGACGTCCACGACGATCAAGCCTGGTTGCCCGCTGTTCGCCGCCAGCCACCCCGTCGAGACGATCGGTCCCGGCGGCCACCAGCAGGCCTCTGCCGCGTGGGCGGATCCGCCCACGATGAGCGACGAGGCGAGAACCACGGCCGCCGCGACACGACTAACCCTCTTCACATTCCCCTCCTTCACGTTGAAAATGACAGCAATACATCTGCCTCCTTCAATAGGGCCCCTTCCCGTAGGACGCCACGGATCCCGCACTGGGCATTGGACACTCAGCCATCGGGCATCGGGCATGACCTCCCCGAAAACCCGGCCGCTTCCGAGGTCACCCGGTCGCCAGATGCCGGGCTTGTCAATCCCTACCCGATCCATCCCCGGTCTGGCAAGTATCGCGCGGGCCGTCTGGCCCGATCGGCGCGGGGCACCGCCCGGTCGGGCAATGGGGTGAGCTGGCCACTGTGTACGAACGGTCAGGGCACCGGAGTGAGCACGGTCACTGACAGTCGCCCTCGCTCCGCGACAGCGGGATCCGCGCGAGTTGATCGTCCAGGTTGAGCACCTCGTCGAGGACGACCATGGAGTTGTCCGGCCGGCCGTTGGGCAGGGCGACGGCGTGGCGCCTGCGATACTCCTCGATCCGCTCTGGGACGGCCTGGAGGGTGAAGCACACGCGACGCATGGACCACCTCCGGACGACCCGCCCTGCCCCGAAACGCTATCCAGCATCGTATGTTATCGCTGTCAATGCCTTGACAACCGTCCTGTGTGGGCATATTTTCGCAGGTCAAGCGTATCGAATCGTTTCAAGA
>JAFGOK010000533.1 GCA_016926535.1 Micromonosporaceae bacterium
GCAGAAGGGGCAGCCCATGCCACACCCGGCCTGGCTGGAAACGCAGACGGTCACCCGATCCGGATACCCCATCAGGACGCTCTCGACTAGGGCTCCGTCATGCAACCGCCACAGAACCTTGACAGTCGCACCGTGATCGCATCGAACCTCACGAACCGGCCGCAGCAGGGTCGGCAAGAACGCGTTGCCCAGTCGGGAACGCAGCGCCGCCGGCAGGTCCGTCATCATTTCGGGATCGCGCTCCAACCGCCCGAAATAGTGCGTAGACAGCTGGCCTGCCCGAAACCCCCGCTCTCCGAACGCCGTCACGGCCGCTCTTCGGGCAACCAGATCCAAATCGGCCAGATGGCACGGTGGATCAGCGGCTCGACCAGCAGCCGAAGGCGCGAAGGCAGCAGTGCTCACCATGACGCCTTCCAGTGTTCCATGCCACCGTCCTTCCCCGGGGACGTCCAGTTGCGCCGCAGCTACGGCGCGACCGGAACAACGAACGACAACACCGCATATGCAACAGGCGCCGCGAGCAGGATGGAATCAAGCCGATCCATCAGCCCACCATGGCCGGGCAGCATCTTACTCATGTCTTTCACTCCGAGGTCCCGCTTGAGCAGAGACTCGGCCAGATCTCCCAGTACCGAGGCAGCCGAAACGGCCAACCCGAACAGCGCGCCCTCCCACCATGCTGCCTCGAACAGCCACAGCAGGATAAGGGCCTCACCCAGCATCGCGCACGAAACCGAGCCCGCAAACCCTTCCCATGACTTCTTCGGACTGACACTCGGCGCCATGGGGTGCCGGCCGATCATCACGCCAGTGGCGAATCCCGCCGTATCCGAGATGACGATCCCGAGCAGGGTCGCGAGAACCCGCAGATCACCGTCGGCCGGCTTGGCGAGCAGCACCGCGAAGGACGCAAGAAACGGCACGTAGGTCGCGATCAGCACAGCTGCGGTCACATCACGCTGATAGCCGGGCGCCCCATCGCCCAGCCTCCAGACCAGCACAGCGAGGGCAGTTGCCATGAGACCGAGAGGTAATACCGAGGCACTGCCAAACCAGGCCAGGCCGATCATGACCATTCCACCGGCCAGCAACGGGACCAATGGTGGGTTTGGGCCGTGCGACCGAACGGCCCTCGTCATCTCCCAGGTGCCCACCGCGACGGCCAGCACGACGACGATGACGAAGGCTGGTCGCCACACGAAGAGCGAGGCCAGCACCGCAGCACCGAGCAAGACCCCGACAGCGACAGCAGCGGGAAGATCGCGACCTGTCCGATGCTGCCGCCGCTCAGGCCTCGGAGGCTCCTCTTCGACCTGCGACATGTCATCTCCGGGGGCCGGGGCAGGCTCCTCGGCGGTGTGACGTGCATGCCGGGACGCGCGTCGCGACGGCGCTGGTGTCACATCCGTCGCGTCGGGGTCAACGTGCTCGCCAATCCCTCCCCGGGTGTCCCAGTCCTGGTCACGGTGCGGCATCAGACCTCAAGTAGCTCGGCTTCCTTGTGCTTGACGATCTCATCGACGTGGGCGACGAACCGGTGCGTCAGGTCCTCAAGCTCCTTCTCAGCCCGGCGCCCCTCATCCTCGCCAGCCTCGCCGTCCTTGACGATGCGGTCAAGCTCCTCTTTGGCCTTTCTCCGCACGTTCCGGATCGCGACCTTGGCCTCTTCGCCCTTGTGTCGTGCCACTTTGACCATTTCCCGCCGCCGCTCCTCGGTCATGTACGGCAGGAGGATCCGGATCTGAGTGCCTTCATTCGCGGGGTTGACACCAAGATCAGAATCACGGATGGCGCGCACCATGGCCGACATCTGCGAGGCGTCATATGGCTTGATAATCGCCATCCTGGGTTCCGGAACCGTGATCGAGGCCATCTGTGGCAGCGGTGTGGGGGCTCCATAGTAGTCAATAATGATCTTGCCAAACATCGCTGGAGTCGCCCGGCCGGTCCTGATCGTCGCCATGTCTTCTTTCGCGAAGACAACCGCCCGTTCCATCTTCTCTTCGGCTTCGAAGAGTGTTTCGTCGATCATGTGCTCCGTCGCCTCCTCTGCGGCTGCAATGTGTGGCCTGATCCCGACACCACCGCGTCACTCTGTGGTGATCAAGGTACCGATCTTCTCGCCTCTCATGGCGCGCACGATCGTGTCCTCGCCCTCAGCACCAAAGACCAGCATCGCCAGCCCATTGTCCATACACAGACTGAACGCCGCCGCGTCGACCACTCGAAGACCACGCCGGATCGCCTCAGCGAAGGTCACTGCATCGAGCTTGCTCGCGGTTGGATCGGTATTCGGGTCGGCAGTATAGACCCCATCGACCCCGTTCTTGCTCATCAGCACAATGTCGGCGTGAATCTCCAGCGCCCGCTGCGCCGCGACCGTGTCAGTGGAAAAATACGGCATCCCGGCGCCAGCGCCGAAAATGACGACCCTGCCCTTTTCCAGATGCCTCATGGCCCTCCTGGGCACATAGGGCTCCGCGACCTGGGCCATTGCGATCGCGCTCTGGACCCTGGTCTCGATCCCCTCCTTCTCAAGGAAGTCTTGGAGGGCAAGGCAGTTCATGACGGTGCCGAGCATGCCCATGTAGTCGGCTCTGGAACGGTCCATACCCCCGCGCTGCAACTCGACGCCCCGGAAGTAGTTCCCACCGCCGACGACCACCGCCACCTGGATGCCCGAACCCGCGACGCTCGCGATCTGGCGGGCCATCAACCGAACGACAACGGGATCGACCCCAACCTCCCCACCACCGAAACTCTCACCCGAGAGTTTGAGCACCACCCGTCGTGTTGTGGGTTGTCCCATAGCCCGCTCTCCGGTTGGTGCCTCGTTGGCGGCGTTCGTCATGTCCCACCCTTTCCCGCGCTGGGCTGCTGTTCACCGTACTCTGGCCGCGTCAGGTAGGTCCCGCAAGGTGGCACGGACCCACCGACACAGGCAGAGAGGGCCGAAAGGGGTCAGTGACCCCTGACGACCCTCTCACACGAAGTCAGACCTGGCCGACCTCAAAGCGCACAAAACGCTGAACCGTAACACCGGCGTCGTTCAAAACCTGTCGGACGCTCTTCTTCTGTTCAGTCACCGATGGCTGCTCAAACAACACGGTGTCCTTGAAGAAGGCGTTGACCCGCCCTTCGACGATCTTCGGGACCGCCCCGGCCGGCTTCCCCTCGTCAATGGCCGTCTGCTCCGCGATCCGCCGCTCCGCCTCAACGATGTCGGCGGGCACCTCGTCCCGGGTGAGGTACTTCGGCCGCATCGCGGCGATCTGCATTCCGATCCCGCGGGCCTGCGTCTCGGCGTCCGGGCTGGAGCCCTCGTATGCCACGAGCACGCCGACCTGCGGCGGGAGGTCGGGGCTCTTGCGGTGCAGGTAGACCGCCAGGGTCCCGTCAACGACCGCGAACCGGTTGACGACGAGCTTCTCACCGATACGTGCGGACTCCGCCTGGACCAGATCGGCGACGGTTGTGCCGTCGATCGTCGAGGCGAGCAGCACCGCGACGTCCGCCGGACGGGTCGCCACAACGTGCTCGACCAGCCGCTGCCCCAGCGCGATGAAATCGGTGTTCTTCGCGACGAAGTCGGTCTCGCAATTCAGCTCCAGCAGGGCAGGTCCGCTCTGGGCGACGAGCCCATTGGCCGTCGTACGCCCGGCCCGTTTGTCGACGTCCTTCGCTCCCTTGATGCGGAGGTACTCGACGGCCTTGTCGAAGTCGCCTTCGGTCTCCGTCAGCGCCTTCTTGCAGTCCATCATGCCGGAGCCGGTGAGTTCGCGGAGTCGCTTGACGTCCGCGGTAGTGAAATTGGACATGACTCTCTCTCGGATTCGACTGAGCTGTCGCGAGGCGTCCGGGCGCCGAAGCTGACCAGGCGCGATCGCGTGGACTTCAGGCGGTGGTCGCGGCGGATTCCTGGCCGGTAGCGCCCTCAGCCAACTCCCGCTCCCACTCTGCCAGTGGTTCGATGGACGCCGCCCCGGGCTGTGGCTTGTCCTCGCCCCGCAGCGACTTGCCGGAACGGGCGATCAGCCCCTCGCCGACCGCATCTGCGACGACCTTGGTCAGCAGGGCTGCGGAACGAATGGCGTCGTCGTTGCCTGGAATGGGGAAGTCAACCTCGTCCGGATCGCAGTTGGTGTCGAGCACCGCGATGACCGGGATGCCGAGCTTCCTCGCCTCGTCGACAGCGATCGTCTCTTTCTTGGTGTCGACGACCCAAATCGCCGCAGGCAGCTTCTGCATGTCACGCAGACCACCGAGGGTACGCGTCAGCTTGTCCTTCTCCCGGGCCAGCTGGAGCGTTTCCTTCTTGGTGTACCCAGCTGCCGCGCCAGTCAGATCGAGCCCTTCAAGTTCCTTCATGCGCTGGAGCCGCTTGTAGACGGTTTGGAAATTCGTGAGCATGCCACCGAGCCAGCGGTGGTTGACGTACGGCATCCCGACCCGCTGCGCCTGCTCGGCGATCGCTTCCTGGGCCTGCTTCTTGGTGCCGACGAACAGCACAGAGCCACCCTCAGCGACCGTATTACGCACGTAGTCGTACGCCTTCTCGATGTAGTCGAGCGTTTGACGCAGGTCGATGATGTAAATGCCGTTACGCTCGGTGAAGATGTAGCGCTTCATCTTCGGGTTCCAGCGCCGGGTCTGATGTCCGAAGTGGACGCCGCTTTCCAGCAGCTGACGCATGGTCACAGCCATGTCGAGAAACTCCCTGATCTCCCTGGTTTGTCGTGGGGAACCGGCGGTCCCCCACCCTGGCACCCCATCACCGACCGCATCCATCCGGCCTCTCGACCGGAACCAGGGGCAGTCGCCGCTCCCGGCCATCCGATCCATGGTCGAGACAATCGACCAGCGAAACGGAGACCAGTCAGGGCACGCGAGGTCAACCACCGTAGGTGGTCGCCGATCATTCAGTGTACGCCGACGATCCAGGCCGAATCGGGCAGGGTCACCGAGCGGCGAGGGCTGCGGCAAGGAAAATCAATAGCGCGACCGGAAGATACGCCAGCGGAGTGCGGAACCACACCCGAGCATCCTGGCCTGGGACCGCTGCGGCACCCCCGATCGCGGCGAAACAGCCGAACGCGAAGAACGGCAGCCCCACCACCATCAGCAGGCTCGCGATCGTCCTGTCCAAGGGCACCTCAGCGGAGAACGCGGCGTCAACGAAGGCCCGCAGCATCGGGATCTCAAGAAACGCCGTCGCAATCATCAGGGCAAGGGCCAGCCCGGTGCGCCTGGTGCGATAGATCCCGGGTGGCCTGGCCCCTGGGTGTTGGACACCCCGACCGGTGACCCGAGGAAGCGGGCCGGTGTCACACCCAGCCGACCGCTCAGGCACGACTGGTTCAGGTATGAC
>JAFGOK010000534.1 GCA_016926535.1 Micromonosporaceae bacterium
CTCGTCGACCGCGGCGGCGACGGCCGGGTCGTCGAACGGCGCAGCCTTGCCTGCGACCTGGAGGGCGGCGTCGACCACGGTGTTTCCCGTGATGATCACCTGGCTGGCAGGGATGTTCTCGTCCAGCAGGTTGGTCGCGGCCAGCGCTGTCGGAGCGAGGTGAAGCGATGCGAGCTGGCCGACAAGCCGGCGGTTGCCCTCCTCCGGGAACGGCGAGGCGAGATCGCCGGACCGCAGGCCGGCCTCCAGGTGAACGACGGGGATCTGCCGCCAGAATGCTGCCATGGCGCCGGCGAGCGTCGTCGTCGTGTCTCCCTGGACGACGACCGCGGCTGGCCTGCGCTCCGCGAAGAGCTCGTCGAGGTGCCGGATGAGCTCTGTCACCAGCTCTGATTGGCTCCCCGTCGCTCGCTCGATCGTCAGCGTCACATCGGGAACCTGGTCGAACGCCGTGAGGGCTTGGTGAACCATGGTCGGGTGCTGGCCGCTGGCAATGAGCCTCGGCGTGAGCCGGCCGGCTGCCCGCAGGGCTGCGGCGACCGGGGCTAGCTTGATCGCCTCCGGCCGAGTACCCGCGATGAGGTGAACCTCCGGAACAGGGGTGGACATGGGCGCCTCGTCTTCTCTCGTCGTCTTTTCGTCTTTTCGTCTTCGTCTTCGTCGTTCATCAGGTCTGCGTCAGGGCGCAGCAGACTGGCAGGCGCTGGGTGGGCGGATCCTCAGCGAGCCGTTCGGTCTTCGCCCAGTTGTTCCGGCCGGTCATCTGCCGCCCGATCGCCCGGATGGTGCTGATGAGCCCGAGCATCAGGAACCCGGGATAGGCGATCCCGGCGAGCAGCATCCGGGAGAACCGCTCGTCGCGCAGCTGGAACCGGTGGACGAAGGCCCAGACCACGGGGGGCAGGACCATCACGGCGGTCCAGATGCCGACGACCGCTGCCAGCTCCACCCAGGTCGTCACCAGCAGCGGCGTGCCGTGCCCGGGGAACAGGCGCCAGACCGCCGTCCCCCACACGCCGGCGAGGGCGACCGACCCGATCGCGTTGAGCCAGGGGGCGAGCAGGTAGTAGAGCATCTCCAGCAGCGCGATGTTGCTGATGGTCGTCGATGCAATCAGTTTCGGGATGTAGCGGACACATTGGAGATTGCCCTGCGCCCAGCGGGTGCGCTGGCGCAGCAGCCGCCGGACGTTGACGACTCCCTGCTGGGTGACGCACGCCGCGCTGACGTACCGGATCCGTCCCTCATCGAGCCGGATTCGCAGACCGAGTTCCAGGTCTTCGACCAGGCAGCCCGACCAGGGAGCCTCGCCGAGCCGCATCAGCGCGTACAAGCGGGTGAACTGGCCGTTCCCGCCGAGCCCCACGGTCTTAATGCGGTTGCGCAGCAGCTGGCTGGCATGGGCGATGCATCCGAACTCCAGGTCTTGCACCGCACCGAGTAGGCGGTTGCGGTTGTGGATGCGGACCTGGCACTGCGCGGCACTGACCCGTGGATGGCGCATGGCGATCGACACCGCGTTGAGGATGTTCGGAGAACCCCGGCCGTCGCCGTCGATGACGCCGATCGCAACACGTCTGGGATCGGTGCCGTACAGCCTCGTCATGTCCCGGATGAAGCGGTACGCGGCGTTGAGGGCCTCGCCCTTGCCCCGCCGGGCGTCGGGGAAGGCCCGCCGAAGGACGTACAGGTTCGGGTCGTCGATCGCCGCGAGGATGTTCGGCGTCTCGTCATCCGAGGCGTCGTCAACGGCGAGGACGTACGTCCTGGTCCCCGGCGGCCCGGCGAGGGCCAGGGCGGACGTGACGGTGCGGTGGACGACCTGCTCCTCGTTGAGACACGGAATGATGATCCAGAACGTTTTCGGCTCGCTGCCGTCGAGCCTGCTCGCTTCGATGCGCTGGAGCTGGCGATCCTTGGCGGTGGCCCGGGCGGCCATCCACACGAGGAGCACGTTGTACAGCGGCCACGCCACGAGCAGGCCCAGTCCGATGACAATCATTGTCATAGCCGCGAGGAACCAGTCAGTCGGCGTCGTGGCTGAGTCGGGAGGACCTGATCAGCAATAGGCCGCCGACGATGAAGGCAACGCCGGCGAACACCATCGTGGCGACCGGCTGGCCCGTGACGGGCAGCGTCGCTGCGGTCGCCCCAGCCGTCGCGACTGAGCCAATGACTCTGGGTTGGGACATCGCGGGTTCACCTCTCAGTGGATACGAACGGCACCGTGTTGGCACCGAACATGCAACCTGCGCTGTGAACCTACGGATGTACTCCGAGCAGCCACAATGCTTGCGGCGGTGGTTGAGACGGCCATCGGAAAACTCGCTCCAACGACCCGACAAGAAATCGGTGACAGCCGCTGTGAGGGGAGCGAAGGTGTCCCAAACGGATGTCTCGGTCGGTCAGACCAGTACCGCCCACAGGGAGAGGGCGGCCGTCACGCTGTCTGGGCGGTCCGCCGCCAGCCGGGCCATGCAGTCGCGGCAGCAGTCGGCGACCGGGCGGGGGAGCCCTGGGACGCTGAAAACCGGGGTGGGCACGGCGCGCCGCTGGCGGGCCGCGGCTGGGAGGTCGTCCGCGTCCCCATCCGGGTAGGGAGAGCGGCCGGTGAGCATCTGGTACAGCAGGACGCCCAGGGAGAACACGTCGTCGGCCGGCTCGCCCCGGCCGAGGGGATCGTCTGATCCACCACGGTCCGCAGGGAGTCGCGGGCGGCAGGAAGCGGGGACGACCGCCCGGTCGTGGGCGCGGAAGACCAGCCGACCGGTGCCCGGAGGCTCCCGGTGGAGGACGTCGGCGAGACCGAAGTCGATGATTTTGATGCCGTGGTCGGTGATCATGACATTGCCGCTGGTGAGATCGCGGTGGACGATACCCCTGCGGTGCGCGACGGCGAGGGCGTCAGCGACGGTCGCCGCGACGGTCGCCGCTTCCTTCCAGGGCAGCGGCCCTCTGGCCAGACGGTCGGTCAGCATGACCCCGGTCAGCAGTTCCATGATCGTGCAGGGCACGACCACCCCCTCGCTGAGCAGGATGTCGCCGTGATCGTAGAGCGCCGGGATCGTGGGGTGCCGCATCTGGGAGATGACCCAGGCCTCCCTGCGTGCGAGGTCAACGGCCCGGGGGTTGTTTGCGAAGGCGGGGGAGAGCAGCTTCGCGGCGGCGGGACGGTGCTCGACGACATCGATCGCGTGATAGACCTCGGAGGTCCCGCCCAGACCGATACGAGCCCCAAGGACATACCGGTCGAGGATCTTGGTACCAGTCCGTTGCCACGACACGATCCGTCACTATTCCGGAAAGGGAAGGCTTTGGACAAGTTCGACCGGAGAAATTTGGGGGTTCCCCAATGCTCCGGAAGATCGTCCCGGTTAGGGATGCCTGGTTCGGTAGACGCCGAAAATGAGCTCCGCGACCAGCGCTGTCCAGCCGGTCTGGTGGGAGGCTCCCAATCCTGACCCCGTGTCCCCGTGGAAGTACTCGTGGAACGGCAGCAGATCATGCCAGGCCGGGTCGCGCTGGAACAGTTCGACGTCGCCGAAGACCGGGCGCCGCCCGCGTTCGTCGTTCCGGAACAGATCGATCAGCCGGTTGGACAGGTCGTCTGCGATGTGGTTGAGCGGGATGCGACGCGGGGAGTCGGCGGGGTGGGCCACCTGGAGGTCGTCTCCGAAGAACATGCCATAGCGGCGCAGCGCCTCGATGATGATGAAATTGACCGGGTACCAGATCGGGCCGCGCCAGTTGGAGTTGCCGCCGAACACGCCGCTGCGGGATTCCGCGGGCTCGTACCCGACGGTGAAGTCGGTGCCCTCAAGGCAGATCGTGTACGGGTGCTTGAGATGGGCCCGGGAGAGGGTCCGCAGTCCGTACGGGGAGAGGAACTCATCCGTCAGGAGCATCCTGGACAGGATCCGGACCAGCTGGTCCGTTGAGACCATGGACATCAGGCGCACCAGGTGACCGCCCCTCGTCCGTTTCGATCCCACCACATCCCCGTACTTCGGGCGGTTGGTGAGGAACCATCGCACCCGGTTGCCAAGTTCTGGCAGCCGGCGCAGGGTCCCGGAACCGACGACCGTCACGGCGGTCAGCGGCAGCAGCCCGACGATCGATCTGACCTTGAGCGGCAGGATCGGGCCGTCGTGCAAGCGCAGGATGTCGTAGAAGAACGAGTCGTCGGCATCCCACAGCCCGTTGCTGTGTGCCGCCTCGGCGATGTAGGCGAAGTGCTCGAAGAACTTCGTCGCAAGATCCTCGTACACCGGATCGTGGATCGCGAGGACCAGTGCCATGTCGAAGAGGTTGAGGGCGTACATCGCCATCCAGGCCGTGCCGTCGGACTGCTCCAGCAGGCCGGCGACGGGCAGGGCGGCCGAGCGGTCGAAGGGCCCGACGTTGTCGAGCCCGAGGAACCCGCCCTCGAAGACGTTGTTGCCGTTGGAGTCCTTGCGATTGACCCACCAGGTGAAGTTGAGCAGGAGCTTGTGCATCACCCGTTCCAGGAAGTCGTAGTCCTGCGAGCCGTCCATCTCGAACACCCGCAGCGCCGCCCAGGCGTGCACCGGCGGGTTGACGTCGCCGAAGGCCCATTCGTACGCCGGGATCTGCCCGTTGGGGTGCATGTACCACTCCCGGAGCAGCAGCAGGAGCTGCTGTTTCGCGAACGCCGGATCGACCCTGGCCAGGCCGACACAGTGGAACGCCAGGTCCCACGCGGCGTACCACGGGTACTCCCAGGGATCCGGCATGGAGATGACGTCGCAGTTGTTCATGTGCCACCAGCCCGAGTTCCGGCCGTACTTGCGGCCTTCCGGCGGGGACTCGGCGATGGGGTCGCCCTCCAGCCAGCGGGACACATCGAAGTGGTAGAACTGCTTGCTCCACATCAGACCTGCGATGGCCTGCCGGATGATCATGCGCTCCTCGTCGGTCGCGCGGTCTGGGGCGAGGTCGTCGAAGTAGGCGTCGGCCTCGGCCCGGCGGGCCTCGACGATGGCGTCGAAGTTGTTTCCGATGCCGAGCATCGGGACTGGATCGTCTCCGCGCGCATGGGACTGGGTCAGCCGGATCCTGATTGTCGCCCGCTGGCCCGGGGGTACGTCGAGGATGTAGTGCAGCGCTCCTTTCGTCCCCCGCTTGCTCGGGTTGACCGTACCGGTCTGGTGGATCAGGAAGTCGTTGATGCCGTCCTTCGGGTACGGGGTGCGGCCAGGCTTGCCCCACAGGCGGTCGCCGTTGGTGTCGTTGTCGCAGAACAGGGTCTGCGGGGACCCGTCCCCGACCAGCGTCAGCCGTCCGAGCAGGTGGTGCTCGGCGACGAGGCACGAGCGCACGTCGCGGATCTCCGGGATGTAGTCCCGGCCGGGAAGGCCCCAGGCCCAGGTGTTGCGGAACCACAGGGTCGGCAGGACGTGCAGGCGTGCCCGCTGCGGACCGTGGTTCTTCGCCGTGATCACCATGCACAGGTCGGTCGGCTCGGCCTTGGCGTAGCTGACCTCCACCGACCAGAACCGGTTGTCGTTGAACACCCCGGTGTCGACCAGCTCGTATTCCGGCTCGCGACGCCCGCGGGAATAGTTCGTCGCGTCGAGGTCGTCGTAGGGGAAGGTGCGCTGCGGGTAGTGGTAGCGCCAGCGCATCCAGGAGTGGGTGGGCGTCGAGTCGAGGTACCACCAGTAGTCCTTGGCGTCCTCGCCGTGATTGCCCTTGTCCCCGCCCAGCCCGAACATCCGTTCCTTGAGGATCGGATCCTGGCCGTTCCACAGGGCCAGCGCGAGGCAGAAGGTCTGCCGCTCGTCGCAGATGCCGGCCATCCCGTCGTCGTTCCAGCGGTACGCCCGGGACCGTGCATGGTCGTGCGGGAAGTAGTGCCAGGCTGTGCCGTGCTCGCTGTAGTCCTCCCGGACCGTGCCCCAGGCCCGCTCGGCCAGGTATGGACCCCACTCCCGCCAGGCCCGCTTGCCGCTGTCGGCCTCAGCCAGCCGCAGCCGTTCCGCGAGCCGCAGGTCGCTGTCCGCATCGATCACGTTTCCATTTTCCCGGTTGTTCGTTGCATTTTCATGGCATGTTCGCGGTTTGCGTGGTTCAGGTCGTTCAGGTGGTTGGCGTGCGACGGTGTGGGGGCGCGATCGATCTGGACTGTCCGTGATGCGAATATTAGCGGTAAATCATCTCACCGCCATCCGGTATGAAGAGGATAAGTTGATCGTCACGGAGGGAGCA
>JAFGOK010000086.1 GCA_016926535.1 Micromonosporaceae bacterium
CCGACCGAGGACTGCGGCGTGGCCGATGTTGCCTGCCAGGTACGCCAGGGACTCACCTCCGCGCTGGCAGCGGGGATCCGCGACGGCATCCAAGGTCTGGTTGATCTGGTCGTGCAGGCATTCGCCTGGCTGCTGTCGAAACTCGCCGAGATGATCTTCTCGAATCTGTCATTGGGCGATCCCTCAGATGCCTTCTACGACGTCTACAACCAGGTCGCGGCGACCCTGCTGATCCTGGTGACCGTCTTCGTGATCGTCTCAACGATCATCAACGGGTTGCGCTTGGGCGGACCCGGCCCACTGTCCACCCTCGGCGGACTGGTACGGGCGATCCTCGGCATCATCTTCGCCGGTGGGATCGCCTGGACGATCACCAAGGCCTGGGACGAGGCAACCGTCGCGCTCATCGACCACTTCGCCGCCCAACCATGGGATGCCTCAAGCTGGGTGAACGGGGTGAGCGCGCTGTCCAGCGGGGCGGGCACCATGTTCCTGGCCCTGCTGGTGGCCCTGTTCGGGCTGATCGGCGAAATCCTGCTGATCATCATGCTGCTGTTTCGCAGCCTGCTGGCCTGGGGCGCGGCCCTGTTCGGGGCGATGGCGATGACCGGGCAGGTCATGGCCGAGACCCGGGGCTGGGGGCGGCGTTGGTTCTGGACCGTCAACGCCCTGGCCAGCAGCAAGTTCTTTATCGCCGCGATCTGGATCTACGGTTCGCGGGCCGCCTACGGGTCCGATTCACTGATCACCAGCCTGCAGGCGCTGCTCATGATCTGGCTGATGGTCGCAGCACCCGGGGTGCTGCTGCGGCTGACCACCTTGTGGGACGGCTACCTTGCCGATGTCAACGCCGGATCGGTGCTGGCGGCAGCCGGCCGCGGCCTGGACGCGATCAATCCCCTGGGCGGTGGCGGGTCCGGGGAAGCCCCCGAAACGATGCAGACCGCCAGCAGCGGCATCCCCACCATCCCCGACGGTGCGCACGTCGACGGGTGGACTGACCCCCTCGGCCTGGGCGACGACGTCGCCACCAGCGCCGATGGCGAACCGGCCGGGGATCCGAGCCGGGCGGCCGACCGCGGGCAGCAGGAGGCGGGGGACCCGGACCAACCCCAGGGGCAGCAACCGGGCCGCGACGAGGCCGAGCGCCCCAACGCCGACGACGCCGGGCGCCCCAACGCCGATGAGGCCGAGGCCACCCAGGCCGGAACCGACGCCGCCCACACCGATCTGACCGCCGGGCAGCTGACCGCGCCCACCGCGCCGCAGACCAGCCACAGCACCCCAGACCACGACGACGACGAGCGATCCCACGACGACGACCAGCGTCCGCCGGCATCCGCCAGCGGCGCCCGACCCGCCTCCGGGGCCACCGGCGACGCTGCCGTCGCCGGTGAGGTCCCGCCCATCGTGTGACAGGGAGACCCGGTGACCACCCGCTTCTCGTACCCGCCGCGTTCCAGCAGGGGCGCGATCCTCGGTTTCTCCAGTGGCCAGATCATGCTGTGCGTCACCGGGGTGATTGCCGGGGTGATCGCCGTCAACCTGTTGGCCCTCGGCCAGCAAGGTCCCGCAGCCGCGCTGCTGGGCTTGGCGGTGGTGCTGCTGGCCGCCGGTCTGCTGCGGTGGCGGGGACGGCGCGCCACCGCATGGGTGCCGATCCTCGCCGGAGTCTGGGTGCAGCGTCTGGTGCGTCAGGACCGCTACCGGGGCGGCATCTTCGCCGGAGACGGCCACCAGTTGGATCTGCCCGGCCCCGCCGCTGGCTACCGGTGGCTGGAGGCGATGGCCGCCGACGGCAAGACCCGCATTGGGCTGCTGGATCACCGCACCGAACGCACCATCACCGCTGTGCTGCCCTGTTCTGGCGCGAACTTCCTTCTCTCCGGCAGCGAGCGCCGCGACCAGCGGCTGGCGGACTGGGCCGCAGTGCTCAACGTGCTGGGTGCCGAGTACGGCAGCCAGGGGCTGCTGCGCTGGGCGTTGACCGCCCGGACCGTACCCGGGACCACCACCCGGCTGCGCCAGCACCTCGACAGCCGGGTGGTGGACACCACTACGGCCGCCTACCGGTCGCTGCGGGCAGTGACCACTGCGGTGGGAACCACCACCGTCCGGCGGGAGGTTCACCTGTCGGTGGTCTTCGATCGTGCCCGGTTGTCAGGGGAGATCACCGCGGCCGGTGGGGACGACGCGGCAGCTGCCGTCGTGGTGTGCGAGCGGCTGGCCAGTATCGAACGGGCCGTGGCCGACGCCGGAGTCACCACCCACGGATGGGCCCCACCCCGGGTACTGGCAGGGCTGCTGCGCAGCCAGTTCGATCCCGACGACCAGAGCGTCGTCGACGCCCAGGGCGGAGTGGCCCCGCACCTGGCCGGTCCCACCGCCGCCGAGCAGGTCGGCTGGGACGTCTACCGGCACGATTCGGCCGTCAGCCAGACCCTGTGGGTCTACGAGATGCCCCGCCGGGTGGTGGGGGCCACCTGGCTGACGCCCCTGTACGCCCACGGCGTCGGGCGTCGGACGGTGACCCTGGTGGCCCAACCCGTGCCAGCCGGCGTGGCCAACCTCGCCTCCCGCCGGGAACGGGTGGCCAGCGCCGGGGACGCGACCACCAAGCGGCGGCTGCGATTGGTGCGCACCGCCCGGGAGGACGCCGAGGCCGCCGCTGTGGAGCAGATCGACCGGGAGCAGGCCGCCGGCCACGTCCGCTACCGGTACGCACTGCTGGTCACCGTCACCGCCAGCAGCTCGACGCACCTGCACCGTGACGTGCAGGAAGTCAAACGGCTGCTGGGGAGGGCCGGCTGCGCTGGGGTCGTGCTGCACGGCGAGCAGGACCAGGCGTTCGCCGCAGCCGCGCTGCCCCTGGCTCGGGGACTGGCGCCGATGCGGGGGTGGCTGGGATGAGTCCCTTCTGGCAGCGCAGTCGCATACCAGCAGCAGCCCGGACCGGCCGCCAGGACCCCCGGGGAGATCGGGGGGCGGCCACCGCCAGCGTCGGGGCGCCGCGGGCGCTGCGGGTGGATGGCCGCGGGGGGATCGGCCCTGCCGCCGGGAGGGTGTACTGGCGGCTGCGGCTGCCTCCGCTGGTGACCACCTCGGCGCAACTGTGCGGGGTGTACCCGTTTGTCTGCGACCCGGGACTGCCGGCCGAGGGGCCACTGATCGGCACCGAGGTCTATTCGCGTGCACCCTTCTGTTTCAGCCTGCACGAGCTGTACCGGGCGAAGATCGTCACCGCGCCCAACATGGCGGTCACCGGCGAGATCGGCACCGCGAAATCCAGCCTGCTCAAATGCCTGGCCTTCCGCGGCGTGCCCGTCGGCGTGCACTTCTCGGTCACCGACGTCAAAGGCGAGTACGACCAGTTGGCGACGCTGACGGGTATCACACCGCTGCGGGTGGGGCCGGGCCTCGGCGTGGTCATGAATCCCCTGGCCGACCTTCGCCGCGACCCGACGACGAGCGTCGAGGCCTGGACCCAGACCCAACGCGCCCGACGCCTACTCCTGCTGGAAGGGCTACTGGAGATCCAGGTCGGTGGACGGCTGTCCGAGGCGGAACGGTCCCTGATCGAGTACGCGCTGGACGCGGTGACCGGCGCCGACGAGACCATCAGCCCAGATCGGATGGTCACCCCCACGCTGGGCGCGGTGCTGGCCGCCATGGGACAACCCGACCGGTGGCGCCACCGGCTTGAGGCGGTCGCCTACCCAGCGGCCGTGTTCGACCAGGATGCCCGGCGGGTACGGCTGGCGCTGCAGCGACTGGTGTCCGGGTCCTTGGGCGGCATGTTCGACGGCCCCACCACCACAACCGCCACCCTGGATCTGACCGCGCCGGGAACGATCCTGGACCTGCGGGCGGTGCGCAGCAGCGACCAGATGACCGCGATGGCCACCACCTGCGCCCAAGCCTGGCTGGAGGCCGAACTGTCCCGTCCGGACAGCCCACCCCGGGTCTGCGTCTACGACGAGTTCGCCCTCATCGCCCGGCACCTGCCGCTGCTGCGACGCATGCGCGAGCAGCTGAAACTGGCCCGCGCACTGGGGATCGCCAACATCCTGGCGTTCCACCGCTTCTCCGACCTGACCGCCACCGGCGGAGCCGACTCCGAGCAGGTGCGCATCAGCCGCGGCCTGATCGAAGACTGCTCGGTGCGGGTGTCCTACCGGCAGCCGGCCGGATCCCTGGCGGCAGCCCGGGAGTTTCTCGGCACCACCGACGCGGAGACCGACCTGCTACGCCACCTGCCCCAAGGCGTGGGGCTGTGGAAGATCGGCCCCAAATCCTATGTGGTCAAACATCAGCTTTCTGCCATGGAGGAACACATGGTGCACACCGACAGCCGGATGACCGCCCACCTCACCGACCGAGCCGACGGGCCGGCACCCATCGGCACCACGATCGGCAC
>JAFGOK010000087.1 GCA_016926535.1 Micromonosporaceae bacterium
ACCCGCCCGTGGGTGCACTGGTCACGCACGGCGTGGACCGCGCCGTCACTGGTCCGGACCACCGCGATGGCCAGACCGTCCACCTGGACAGCCCGCACTGAACCGACCGCGAGGTCCTCGACGGAACACACCAGCGCCGATCGTAGGCTCCCACTCATCCCCGCCCCCCACGCATGTTTCCCCCTCTGGCAAGACGAGCTTCGATGCTTGCCCCCAGCCGGTCCCGCAGAACCTCGACCGGAATATTGGCCAGCAGTTCCGCGAAGAACCCCGTGACCACGAGCGTGCGGGCCTCGGTCTCCGGAATCCCCCGTGCCATCAGATAGAACAGCTGCTCCTCATCGAACCGGCCAGTGGTGCTCGCATGGCCGGCGCCGACGACCTCCCCCGTCTCGATCTCAAGGTTCGGCACGGAGTCGGCCCTGGCGCCATCGCCTAGGACGAGGTTCCGGTTGATCTCATAGGTATCCGTTCCGGTGGCCGCTGCCCGGATGATCACGTCGCCCACCCACACCGTGTGGGTGCCCTCCCCGCTAAGCGCCCCGCGGTAGGAGACGAAGCTGCGGCAGTCGGCGACGGCGTGGTCGACCAGCAGCCGGTGCTCCAGATGCTGGCCCCCATCGGCGAAGTAGATGCCGTAGGCCTCGCACTCCGCGCCGGGAGCGGCGTAGTCGATGCTGGTGTACTGCCGAACCAGGCCACCGCCCAGCGTGACCTGGATGTGGCGGACCCGGGCGTCCCGTCCCAGCCGGAACCGCAGGTGCTGGGCGTGGACCGCGGTGCGCTCAGCGTTCTCGACCGTGACCAGGGTCAGCTGCGCCCCGTCCGCGACAGCGACCTCGACGTTGTCCGCAAGGTGGCCGTCCCCGATCCACTCCACGACCATGGTGGCCTCCGCCAGGGAGCCGACCTCGATGAACAGGTGGCCGTAGGCCGGGCGATCCGCCGCCCCGGAGCCCTCCCCCCCGGCCACCGTGACCATGACCGGCTTCTGCGGCCTCGCTCCGGGCTCGACCCGAAAGACGGCCGCCTGGGCGCAGCGGCGATAGGCCAGCGCGCTCAGCTTGTCGAACGGGATCAGGACGCTGCCGATCCGCGGGTCCTCCCCGCTCGCTGCCGTCTCGCTGACCCCTGGTGGCAGGGGCTGGCTCTCCACGCGCGGCCGGCCGACCGGGTGGCCGGGCTCCGGCCCGAGCAGGACGGCGAGGCGGTCGAGCGGAGTGAAGCGCCACTCCTCCTCCCGCCCGGTCAGCTCCGGGAAGTCAGCGGGATCGAACGATCGCAGCAGCTGCGCCTTGCTCGCCGCTGGCACGAGGGTCGTCGCTGGGGGGACCATCAGCCGACGGCTCCTTCCATCTGAAGTTCGATCAGCCGGTTGAGTTCGAGGGCGTACTCCATCGGCAGTTCCTTGGCGATCGGCTCGATGAACCCCCGCACAATCATCGCCATGGCCTCGTCCTCGCTGATGCCCCGGCTCATCAGGTAGAACAGCTGATCGTCACTGACCTTGGAGACGGTCGCCTCGTGGCCCATGGTGACGTCGTCCTCGCGGACATCGACGTAGGGGTAGGTGTCGGACCGGGAATGGGAATCGATCAACAGAGCGTCGCACTTGACGGTCGACCTGGACCGGCTGGCCGCATCCTGCACCTGGACCAGGCCACGGTAGGAGGTCCGCCCGCCGCCCCTGGCGATGGACTTGGAGATGATGGTCGAGGAGGTGTTCGGTGCCGCGTGCACGATCTTCGCCCCAGCATCCTGATGCTGGCCGGACCCGGCCATCGCGATCGAGAGCACCTCGCCCCGGGCACCCTCGCCGAGCAGGTACACTGCGGGGTACTTCATGGTGACCTTGGATCCGAGGTTGCCGTCGACCCATTCCATGGTCGCGTGCTCGTAGCACACGGCTCGCTTGGTGACCAGGTTGTAGACGTTCGTCGACCAGTTCTGCACCGTGGAGTACCGGCAGCGGCCTCCCCGCTTGACGATGATCTCGACGACGGCGCTGTGTAGCGAGTCCGAAGAGTAGATCGGCGCGGTGCAGCCCTCGACGTAGTGCACGTAGGCATCCTCGTCCACGATGATCAGCGTCCGCTCGAACTGGCCCATGTTCTCGGTGTTGATCCGGAAGTACGCCTGGAGCGGGATCTCGACCCGCACGCCCTTCGGCACGTAGATGAAACTGCCCCCGGACCAGACGGCTGTGTTGAGCGCTGCGAACTTGTTGTCGCCGACGGGCACGATCGTGCCGAAGTACTCCTTGAACAGCGGCTCCTGCTCCTTGAGTGCGGTGTCGGTGTCCAGGAAGATCACGCCCTGGGCCTCCAGGTCCTCGCGGATCTTGTGATAGACGACCTCAGATTCGTACTGCGCCGCCACGCCTGCGACCAGCCGCTGCTTCTCCGCCTCCGGGATGCCGAGCCGGTCGTAGGTGTTCTTGATGTCGGCCGGCAGCTCCTCCCAGGTGGCGGCCTGCTTCTCAGTCGACCGGACGAAGTACTTGATCGCGTCAAAGTCGATCCCGGAAAGGTCCGCCCCCCAGGCCGGCATCGGCTTGCGGCCGAACAGGCGCAGGCCCTTGAGTCTGAGGTCAAGCATCCACTGCGGTTCGTTCTTCTTCGCCGAGATGTCCCGAACAACCAACTCATCGAGCCCCCTGCGGGCCGAGGCCCCGGCGATATCCGGGTCGGCCCAGCCGTACTCGTAGCCGCCGAGACCGGTCATCTGGTCGGCCAGGTGCTTCGTCATGATCTGCTCGGTCATGAGCTGGTCCTCACCGCTGGGATGTGGGTAGTGCAGATCCCGTCACCGTTGGCGATGGTGGCCAGGCGCTGCACGTGGCTGCCGACGAGCCGGGAGATCACCTCGGTCTCCGCCTCGCACAGCTGGGGAAACTCCCGCGCGACGTGCGCGACGGGGCAGTGGTGCTGGCAGAGCTGGCCGCCTGAGGCGATCGTGGTGGTGCCTGCGGCATATCCCTCTGCGGTCAGGGCTCGGGCCAGGGCATCCGCCCGGGCGATGGGGTTGTCCCCGACCTCGGCCATGGCAGCCTTGCAGCGTCGTTCCAGCGCGGAAACCTGCTCCGCCGCGAACAAGGACACCGCCCCGGGCCCGCCGGTCAGCGCGATCCACCGCAGGGCGGCCGTGGCGAGATCGTCGTAGGTGTGCCGGAACCCTGATCTCCCTGCGTCAGTCAGGGTGAACACCCTGGCCGGCCGCCCCCGACCGCGACGGATCTTCGAGCCGGGACGCTCCCGGCACTCCACCAGCCGGTCGGCGAGCAT
>JAFGOK010000535.1 GCA_016926535.1 Micromonosporaceae bacterium
ACGCCCCGCGCCCAACCACGCCCTCATCCCCGCAGCTCAACCCCAAGATTCAGTGCTCTAGCCGACCCGAATTCTGCGGAACGCAGGTGTTCTGTGGCGACGGTTTCCAGGCCGGCGCGAATCCGGTTGCGTAGTTCCGCCGCGGCGTTCTCGGAGAACGTGATCGCCGCGAGCCCTGTGACATCGGCCAGCCGGCCGGTGGCCACCAACTCCACGACCCGGGCGACCAGCGCCGCGGTCTTGCCGGTGCCGGCCCCGGCCTCCACGAACAGGGTGCTGTCATGGGCGGTGCGGATCCGGTCCCGCGCGGCCTGGTCCAGCGGCGGCTGCCCTGGCACTGGCCGCGTCGTGGCTGGTGTCTGGGACGGCTGGGGTGTCTGGGGTATCTGGGGTGTCTGGGAGGGCTGGGGTTCGTGGGAGGTGGTCATGGCCGGCTCCGGTCGGGGATCGTGCCGCTGCCAGTCGAGTCCCGCGGCTCGGGTTGATCCAGCTCCGCCAGGGCGGTGTATGCCAGGACCGATGGATGATGGCGAAGCTGCTCCCAGCGCTGGTCCCGGGCGCTGGGGCAGCATCGGTCGTAGGGGCACCGGAGGCAGTTCTCCCAGCCCGCCCAGCCGAGGTCACCGGGCCGGGCCGGGAAGAGCCCGGCGCGCATGCCCAGGATGGACACCTCCAGCACCTCCCGCAGCCGCTGCTCGTCGGCCGGAGTGATCCAGGCGCCCCGACGCGGTGCGTCCTGCTCGACGAACCAGTACCAGGCCGCCACCGGCGTGTCCGGGGTTCCGTGCCGCGCCCTGGCGGCCAGCGCATACAGCACCAGCTGGATCTTGCGGCCCCGGTCGACCAGATCGGCCCCACCATCCGGACCGTGATCCGGATCGGACTCTGTGGGGATGGCCTCGTACCCGTACCCCTTGCCGGTCTTGTAGTCGACCACGATGAGCCGGCCGTCCTCGGATACATCGACCCGGTCGACGCATCCGGCGAAGGACACCGTCCCGGCCTGGCCGAGCAGGATCTCCACCGGGGGCTGGCCGTGCCGACCGAACCAGTCCTCGACCGCGATTGGCCACGACCGCTGCCGGGCGCGCAGGTCACTGTCGACTGCGAGGACCCTGGCCAACTGCCGCCGCAACCTGCCCAGCCGCACCTGCCACAGCAGAGGCCGGCCAGCCCGGCCCGCGGCGGCCAACGCTCGGGCATGCTCGTCGAGCAGGCCGCGTATCCGGGCCAGATCATCCGACGTCCACGGCTGCCCCGGGGGTTTGACCCCCGGGATGACGCTGCCGAAGAAGGCCTCCAGCACCCGGTGTACGAGCGAACCCCGGTCCAGCGCCGAGATATGGTCCTCATCGACTGGGTCCTCGGGGGGCTGGACCCGCAGCACATGCGTGAACATGAACCGCTGGGGGCAGGAAGCCCAGGTCTGCACCGCGGTCGCCGACCAGACCCGGTCCAGGTGCTCGGCCAGCGCGGCCGGCAGGGGTGCGATCTCGCCCAGCCACGGGCCGAACCGGCCGTCCCGCCGGGCGATCGACGCCTGCCTGCCCCGCTCGTACCGTGGATCAGCACAGGCCAGGGCATCAGCGGCACCGCCGAGGGCCATCCGGACGTCGTACTCGTGCCCGGACACCGGCATCGTGGCCTCATGCAGGGCCGCAACGAACGACTCATGCCGGGTCAACCACCCAGCGCTCTCGGCCTCCGGCAGCCGGCGCGGGTCGACCAGTTCGGTCGCTGTGACGGTGCGCTGGCACCGGACAGTGGCGGTCTCCAACAACCAGGGAGCCGGATGCTGCGCCCGCTGCGCGCGCAGGTCAGCGAGCGGACACGACAGCACCGTCGTCCGGCCCGCGCACAGCGCGGCCAGATAGCTCTGCCGCTCCGCCCGGCGCCGGTCAGCCAGTAGCCGCATCCCACAGGCCCCGGCCGCCCGGTCGGCATCCCGCAGCAGCGGATCCTCCCGGAGCCGGGAAGGGACCGCGCTCTCGGTCATCCCCAGGACGATCACCGTGTCGAAGTCGGCGCCGACCAGGTCGTCGAGGGTCCCCACCACCACACCCCGGCCGAGCATCGTCGGGCAGGGGGCGGGGCGGGCAAGCTCCGACTCGACCATCTGCCGCAGCGTGGCTGGGGTGGGGGGTGGATAGCCGATCCGGTCGAGGTCGGCCAGCCCGCCGAGCCCGGCCAGCACCGCGTCGAAGGCGTCGCGCTCTGTCTGGATCCTTCCGGTGGAATCGGCGCCCCGGCCCCAATCGGCGCGGACGTCCGAGTCCCCCAGGTACCTGGTCAGCAGGTCGGCGAGGATCCCCGCGGCCTGGGTCCACGACGTTGCCCCGGCCAGGCGCTCGTGTGCGGCCAGCACGTCGTTCATGAACGACCGGAGTGCGGCCCGATCGGCCGCATCGGTGCCCTGCCGGCTGGCCGTGTTCGCATCCATCCGGTCGAGTCGCTGCCGCCACTGATCGACCCCGCGCGTGACGCCGGCTGCGACGGCAAGGCGTTCCCACCGTCCGGCTGGCACCGGTACTCCGGCCGCGTCCACGATCGGGCCGTTGCGCAACCAGGCGACGACCGCCTCTCGGGCGTAGCCTCTGACCGGCAGATGCAGCAGCCCGATCAGCGTCCGCCCGGTCACGCTGTCGGCCAGCGTCGTCAGCGACGCGGCATGGTGGGGAATGCCCGCAGCGGTCAACTGCTCGACAGCCAGCCGGGTGTAGGGCACCCGCTGGGCGGCCACCAGCGCCAGGCGGTGCGGCGCCACCCCGTCGGCCAGCCGTTCCAGGATCCGGCGGACCGCCAGCCGCACCTCCTCCTCAGCATCCGGCGCGAGCTCGACCTGCGCGCCGAACACGGGCTCCGCGGCCGCCCGGGTCCCCTGCGGCAGTAGTCCGGCAAGCCGCCCGGCCACATCGGTTGCCCCGGGACCACCGACCTCAGCACCACCAACCTCAGGACCGCCGACGTCGGCACCAGCATCCTGCCCGTCATGCGGGTTGGCGACCACCGGGATGACGGCATGCAGTTGGCCGGTCTGGGACAGTGCCCCAACCAGCTCCCACTCCGCCGATGACAGCCGGCCGAGGGCATACAGCACAACGGCGGCGATCGGTGCCACGCCATCCGTGACCACCGCGGCTGCCGCCCGGGCGACGTCCCCGGCATCCGCGAACCCGGAGGCCAGCGCCTGGTACCGGCGGTAGCAGGCAATCACCTCCGCACCCCGCGCACTGGCCTGCGCGATCCGCTCCAGCGCCGCTTCGTCGGGGCTGGCCTCATCCAGTTCGGCGAACACCCGCTCCACCAGCCGCGCCGTGCGATGATGCCCGACAGACCGCGCCAGCGGCCCCGTCGACTCCAGCAGACTGAGCCGAACCATCGCCCCCCGCGGCAACCGGGTCATCGCAGGCCGGCCCTGCCGATCCAGCACCGGCGCCGCCAGCCGGGCGGCCAGCCGAGGAACCGTGGTAAACCGGACGTTGGCCACCCCGCCCAGTGCGGCAGCCACCGCCCGGCGGACCGACACCGCCGCGATGTCGCTGGGCACGACCACGTCGACCGGGCTGAGTGGGTCGCCGCGGCGAACCCGCCGGAGTACGTCCACGAGGGCGCTCAGGGCAGGGGCCCCGAACCCGGTCGTGACCAGACGCCCCGACGATCGGTCCAACGCAGCAACGGGCCTGGTCACCGATCCTCCGGACGGACGTGGATCACCCATCCCACACTACGGATTTAAGAAGAGATTTCAGGATTTTGGCCGGCATCCCGCCCATGCCTTGGCCTGGCCGAACACGTCGGGATCAGACCACCGACAGCGGGCAGGACCGGTTCGCGCCGTGACATGTCCGGCCGCCCGACGCGTCCGGTCGCCTGACATGTCCGGCCGCCCGATACGGCCGGTCCGCTGGTACTCCCGGCGAGGCCCCGTGCGGCGAGCACTCCGCATTTCCAACACAAACGCAGCGTCCCGGCTCTCAGCCCGACGCGTAGGGCGTCCGACAGGACGATGTGACCCCAACGGCTGGGGCATCCAACGGCGATCCACCCGGTCCGCCGGGTTCGCGAGCCGATGGCTGGTGACGGCGCTGAAGGCGGGGATGCCCAGATGTCAGCGACGGCGACCCAACCCATCCTGGATTCCCTGACCAGGGGAACCCGCGTCGACGGGGTCCTCCCCGGCACATCCGTGACCGTGGTCGCCGTCGAGCCGCACGGATCGGACGCGATCACCCTCACCTACCGGGACGAGGCCGGCGGTCTGGGCGAGACGATGCTGTTCGGGGCGGACCTGGAGCGCCTGAGCCTGGCAGCGGCCGGCACGACCTGGTCGTTCGACGCGGATGGGGCGGAGTTTCGCCTGGTCGCAGAGGCCCTGCGGATCCGGATGGCCGGGCTGTTCGACCAGATGCTCGCGGTGAGCACCAGCGACCTCCAGCCCTTGCCGCACCAGATCCGCGCCGTCTACGGCGACCTGCTGCCGCGCACCCCGCTGCGGTTCCTGCTCGCCGACGACCCGGGGGCCGGCAAGACCATCATGGCTGGCCTGTACGCCAAGGAACTGGCCCTGCGCGGGGAGCTGGCCCGCTGCCTGATCATCGCCCCGGGTGGGCTGGTGGAGCAGTGGCAGGACGAGTTGGTGGAGAAGTTCGACCTGTACTTCACGATTCTGACCCCGAGTCTGGTGGAGGCCACCCCCGCAGGGCACAGCGTGTTCGACGCCCACCCGCTGCTCATCGCCCGGATGGACCAGTTGGCCCGCAGCGACGACTGGCTGGCCCGGCTGGGCGACAGCTCCTGGGATCTGATCGTGGTGGACGAGGCGCACCGGATGTCGGCCCGCTTCAACGGCCTGGAGGTCAAGACCACCGCCCGGTACCGGCTGGGGCAGCGCCTGGGCGGGATCACCCGGCATCTGCTGCTGATGACCGCCACCCCGCACGCCGGGAAGGAGGAGGACTTCCAGTTGTTTCTGGCGCTGCTGGACCCGGACCGGTTCAACGGCCGCTACCGGCAGGGGGTGCACACCTCCACCACCCGGGATCTCATGCGCCGTACCATCAAGGAGGACCTGCTCACCTTCGACGGCCGGCGCCTGTTTCCGCAGCGGGTGGCCCAGTCCCTGCCCTACACCCTGTCGGATTCGGAGAAGGAACTCTACGAGCAGGTCACCCGGTACGTGCGTACCGAGATGAACCGGGCCCGGCGGCTGGGGGAGGCCGGCGATGTGCGCCGGTCGAACACGGTCGGGTTCGCCCTGACCGTGTTGCAGCGGCGCCTGGCCTCCAGTCCCGCGGCGATCCACGAGTCGCTGCGCCGCCGCCGCAACCGCCTTGACGAGCGTCGCCAGGTGCTGATCGCCGACCCGGCGGCGGCGGACCGTTCGATTCCCGATCCGATGCTGCCAGAACCCCCGGAGGACGACGAGTTCCCCACCGCGGAGGACGAGCGGACCACCGACGAGATCTTCGACGCGGCCACCGCCGCCCGGACCATCGCGGAGCTGGAGACCGAGATCGCGGCCCTGACCGGGCTGGAACGCCTGGCCCAGCGGGTCCGGGCCTCCGGGCAGGACCGCAAGTGGGTCGAGCTGCGCGATCTCATGCAGGACCCGGTCATCCGCGACGCCGACCGCCGGCCCCGGAAACTGATCATCTTCACGGAGCATAAGGACACCCTGCGCTATCTCACCGACCGGCTCGGGGACCTGATCGGCACGCCGGATGCGGTGGTCGCCATCCACGGTGGGGTCCGCCGGGAGGAGCGCCAGCGGATCCGGGAGCGGTTCGCCAACGATCCGCGCTGCCACATTCTCCTGGCCACCGACGCCGCAGGGGAGGGTCTGAACCTCCAGTGCGCCCACCTCATGATCAACTATGATCTGCCGTGGAACCCCAACCGCATCGAGCAGCGCTTCGGCCGTATCCACCGCATCGGCCAGCGCGAGGTCTGCCGGCTGTGGAACCTCGTGGCCGTCGACACCCGCGAGGGTCAGGTCTTCGAACGTCTCCTCGACAAGATCGAGGAGCAGCGCAAGGCGTACGGGGGGCGGGTCTTCGACGTCCTCGGCCAGTCCTTCGCCGACAAACCCCTGCGCGAGGTCCTCCTCGACGCGGTCCTCTACGGCGACGACCCCGCCCGCCTGACCGCCCTCGAAGAGATCGTCGACGCCGAGGTCTCCCAGGGCCTGCCAGAACTCCTGCGCGAGCAGTCGCTGAACGCCACCATGCTCGCCGCCGCCGACGTTGAAGCCCTCCGCCGGCAGATGGACGCCGCCAGAGCCCGCCGCCTGCAACCCCACTACCTGGAACTGTTCTTCACCGAGGCGTTCGCCCGGCTCGGTGGGCGGATGGCCCGCCGTGAGACCGGCCGCTGGGAGATCACCCACGTGCCCGCCGTCCTGCGCAACCGCCCCACCAGCAGCGGGCGCGGCCCGGCGATCGTCGAACGCTACGCCCGCATCACCTTCACCACCGACCGGATCCACCTCGACGGCAAGTCAACGGCGGTCCTGCTCGCCCCCGGCCACCGGCTGCTGGACACGGTCGTCAACGCCACCATCGAACGCCACCACCAGGCCCTGACCAGGGGCACGATCCTGGTCGACCCGCACGACCAGGGCACTGACCCGCGCCTGCTGCTCGCCCTGACCGAGGAGATCACCGACGGTACCGGGGCCAGCGTCGCCAAGCGGTTCGAGTTCCTCACCCTCACCCCCACAGGCGAGCCCACCGCCAGCGGCGCCGCCCCCTACCTGGACGCCGAACCCCTCGACGCGCACTGCACCCCGGAGCAGGCCACCAGGCTGCGCCAGATGCTCGCCGATGGTGGCTGGCCCCCGGCGGACGTGGCGCGGGCGGCGACAGCCTGGGCCGCCAGCACCGGCCTGCCCGCCTTCCGCCAGCAGATCAGCGAGCAGACCCTGCCGCTGCTGCGCCGCACCCGCGACGAGGTCGAGGCCCGCCTCACCCAGCAGATCAACTTCTGGCACTGCGAATCGGTCAAACTCCGCGAGGAGCAGGCCGCCGGCCGGACGATGCGAATCACCCCGGAACGGGCCACCGCCGCCGCCCAGGACCTGGAACGGCGCCTGCAACGGCGCTGCGACCGGCTGGACGCCCAGGCCCGGCTGCTGCCAAAACCACCACAGCTGGCCGGAGCCGCACTGGTCCTCCCATACGGGTACCTGGCGGCCTGCGGTCTTGGCACCCCCGAGCAGGACCCGCAGCGGCCGGACGCCCCCGCGCCGGACGCCCACGCGATCGCCACCGCGGAGGTCGACCGCCGGGCCATCGCAGCGGTCCTGGCCGCAGAACGGGCCCTGGGCCGCGAGCCGGTCGAGATGCCCCACAACAACCCCGGCTACGACCTCGAATCCGTCGACGCCGACGGCCGCACCGTCTTCATCGAGGTCAAAGGCCGCCTGCTCGGCGCGCAGGACTTCCACATCACCTACAACGAGGTCCTGCTGGCCAAGAACACCGCCGGCCAGCACCGCCTCGCCCTGGTGGCCGTCCACCCCGACGGACCAGCCGGCGACGAGGTTCGCTACGTCACCGGGCTGTTCGCCGACGTCAACCTCGGCTCGTTCGCCGCCACCGCCGTGCGCGGCGACTGGAGATCCACCTGGGATCGCGGCACCCCACCGCACTGACCCACCCCACCCCGGCCCGGCCCCATCCCATCCCCCCGGGCCGCCCTCCTGGAGTCGAACGGAGACCATCGCCATGCCAGACACCCCGCACCGCAAACTCATCGAGGTCTCCCTGCCCCTGGAAGCGATCAACCGCGAATCGGCCAGGGAGAAGTCAATCCGCCACGGCCACCCCTCCACCCTGCACCTGTGGTGGGCACGCCGTCCCCTGGCAGCGTGCCGGGCGGTGCTGTTCGCCCAACTCGTCGATGACCCCTCCGCCCACCCGGAGCGGTTTGCCACCGAGGAGGCCCAAGCCCAGGAACGCGCCCGCCTGCACCAGCTGATCGAACGCCTGGTGGTCTGGGAGAACAGCACCGACGAGCACCTGCTCGCCGAAGCCCGCGCCGAGATCCTCGCCTCGACCGGCGGGAATCCACCCCCGATCCTCGACCCGTTCTGCGGCGGCGGATCCATCCCCCTGGAAGCCCAGCGCCTGGGCCTGACCGCCCACGCCGCCGACCTCAACCCCGTCGCGGTCCTCATCACCAAGGCGCTCATCGAGATCCCCCCGAAGTTCGCCGGCCACCCCCCGGTGTTCCCCGGCGCTACTGGGCTGCACCCCGGCGCCTGGCAGGCCGCCAGTGGCCTGGCCGAAGACGTCCGCCGCTACGGGCAGTGGATGCGCGACGAAGCCGAACGGCGCATCGGCAAGCACTACCCGGACGCCACCCTGCCCGACGGCACCACCGCAACAGTCATCGCCTGGATCTGGGCCCGCACCGTGACCTGCCCCAACCCCGCCTGCGGCATCCAGATGCCGCTGGCCAGATCGTGGTGGCTGAGCAAGAAGAAGGGCAAGGAGGCGTACATCGTCCCCACCGTCACCGGCGGCCGGGTCCACTTCGACATCGCCCACGACGTGGAACTTGGTCCGCAAGAAGCCGAGGACGGTACCGTTGACCAGCACGAGGGTGCCCGCTGCGTCGGCTGTAACAGTGCCGTTTCCTTTGCTCATATTCGGGCTGAAGGCCAAGCGGGCCGCATCAGCCAGCAACTCATGGCCATCGTCGCCGAAGGCAATCGACGACGCGTGTACCTTCCACCCTCGGCTGTGCATGCCGATATGGCGGATATGGACCCGCCTCGGGACATTCCGCAAGCAGATCTGCCGGCACAAGCACTTGGGCTCCGGGTGCAAGGGTACGGCATGAGTAAATGGACGCATCTGTTCACCAACCGGCAACTGGTCGCGTTGACGACGTTCAGCGATCTGGTGGGGGAAGCGCGGGAGCGGGTGTACACCGATGCCCTCGCCGCTGGAATGGTCCCCGGGGAGCGCCTCGAAGCCGGCGGTACCGGAGCCCACGCCTACGCCGACGCAATTGCCACCTACCTTGGTCTTGTCGTGAGCCGTTGCGCGGACTACTTCTCGTCCATCTGCAGCTGGAACAGTCCCGGTGAGAAGATGCGCGACGTCTTTTCTCTGCCGACTCTGTCGATGGTATGGGATTTTGCCGAAGTCAATCCGTTTTCAAGGTCATCTGGAAACTATGCTGCCCACCTTGACTGGGTGTACAAGGTCGTTAAGCGGGGATTGACAATTCAAGGCGAGGTTACTCGCGCAAGCGCTTTGGATTACAATATTCCTGGATCAGTGATTTCGACCGATCCGCCATACTATAGTAGTATTGGATATGCTGACTTATCAGATTTCTTTTATGTATGGCTACGGCGCACTCTTCGGGATTCCTTTCCGACGCTGCTGGCCACCATGTTGACTCCAAAGACAGCTGAGTTGATCGCCAACCCATATCGGCACGCGAGTGTGGATGTCGCAAGGGAGTTTTTCAGGCTCGGGTTTGTGAGGATACTTGAGTCGGCGCGCGTCACGGCGTCGCGGGAGTATCCAATTGCCATCTACTACGCGCTGAAGCAATCAGCGTCAGATGCATCCGACAAGACTTCGGACGGATGGGAGGCGATTCTCCAAAGCATGATCGATGCTCGGTGGAGCATCACGGCAACATGGCCAGTTCGGAGTGAGCGAACTGGCCGTGCGCGGAGTATCGGTTCAAACGCCCTGGCTTCGTCGATTGTGCTGGTGTTGCGGCCTCGGCCGGTGGACGCGCCTCGGATCGACCGGCGGGGGTTTCTCAATATCCTGAAAGCGGAGTTGCCGCTGAAGCTGCGGGAGTTGGAGCAGGGTGGGATCGCGCCGGTGGATCTGCCGCAGGCGGCGATCGGCCCGGGGATGGCGATCTTCACCCGGTACGCGGCGGTGCTGGACGATGATGGCAGTCCGGTGCGGGTCAGGGCGGCCCTGCAGTGGATCAATCAGGTGCTCGATGAGGTGCTCACCGACCAGGAGGGCGACTTCGACGCCGAGACCCGGTTCGCGCTGGCCTGGTTCCGGCAGCACGGCTTCGACGCTGGCGCGTTCGGGGACGCCGACAACATCGCGCGGGCCCGCAACACGGCGGTCGAGGCCCTGGAACATGCCGGGATCCTCACCTCCCGGGGTGGGAAGGTCCAGCTGTATGCGCCAGAGGACCTGCCGGAGCACCCCGACCCGGACGCGGGTGGGCGGATCAGCACCTGGGAGGTGGTGGCGCATCTGACCCGGCGGCTGAATGCCGACGGGGTCGGGGCGGCCGTGGAGTTGATGGAGCGGGTGCCGGCCACGGTGGACCTGTCCGTGGCCAAGGAGTTGACGTTCCTGCTGTTCTCGATTGCCGAGGAGCGGGGGATGTCGAAGGCCGCGGTGGACTTCAACGCCCTGGGTACCAGCTGGAACGACCTGGCGCTGCAGGTGCGCACCCGGGCGGCGTCCGGGATCACCGGCTACTACCAGGAGCAGCTGGATGTCCGCTACGAGCTGGGCGCCGATACCGGGAGTGAGACCCGGAGCCCAGCCAGGCGGCGGGGTGGGCGCCGCAGCGCCGGAGCGGGGAGGTAGGGGCCATGGCCATCAGCAACCGGGATCGGATCGGGCGGGCGTTCGAGCAGCTGGCGCTGGGGCTGGACGCGTTCATCACCCGGGTGGTCGGCCCGGATATCGGCGAGGGCAAGGACTGGACCCTGCTGCTGGCGCTGAAGGACACCAGCACCGGCAACCCACCCCGCAGCTACGACCGGCGCGATCCTCAGGCGCAGCTACGGATGCTCACCGAGAACGTCACCGGGCAGGCCAGACCCGGGTGGTACCCGTTCGACGAGCACCTGTCGAAGGCGGAGAAGAGCCTGGCCTCGGAGCTGCGGGAGACCCGCAACCGGTGGGCGCACAACGAGCCGTTCAGCGCCGACGACGCCTACCGGGGCCTAGACACCGTCGAGCGGCTGCTGCGTGCCACCGGTGCTGCCCAGGAGGCTGACGAGGTGCGCCGGATCCGGGTGGATCTGCGGCGGATCACTGCGGAGCAGGAGGACCGGAGGGTGGTGGGTGCCGCGGCAGGGGTGCCGGCGGCGGCGGTCGTTCCGGTCAACGGCTTGCGGCCGTGGCGGCAGGTGCTGGCCCCGCACCCGGATGTGCAGACGGGGCGGTTCCACGCCGCGGAGTTCGCCGCGAATCTCCATACCGTCTCCACCGGGCAGGCCGATGACGAGTACGGCGACCCGGTGCAGTTCTTCCGCCGCACCTACCTGACCGACGGGTTGCGGGATCTTTTGACCCGGGCGGTGCGCCGGGTGGGCAAGGACACCAACGCCTCCCCGGTGGTGAACTTGCAGACCACGTTCGGCGGCGGCAAGACCCACTCGATGCTGGCCCTGTGGCACCTGCTATCGGGCACCCGGCTGCACGAGTTCCCCCAGGAGATGCAGGAGTTGCTGGCCGGGACCAGCCTGGACGAGGTTTCCGGGCGGGTCCGGCGGGTGGCGGTGGTCGGCAACGAGATCGAGGCGGGTGCGGTCAACACCCGCGACGGACGACCCGGGATCCGGACCCTGTGGGGAGAGATCGCCTGGCAGCTGGGTGGCGCCGAGGGATACGCGCTGCTGGCTGACGCCGACCGGACCTCCACCAACCCGGGCACCGCGCTGCGGGACCTGCTGCGCCGCCATTCCCCGGCGGTGATCCTGATTGATGAGTGGGTGGCCTACGCCCGGCAGCTCTACGGGTCGGACGCCCTGCCCGGGGGCACGTTCGACACCCAGTTCACCTTCGCGCAGACCCTGACCGAGGCAGCCCAGGCCACGCCTGGGGTGTTCCTGGTGATCTCCATCCCGGCGTCCACCGATGCCGGCCTGGGGGGCGGGGACGCCAACCGGGTGGACATCAACGACGAGGAGGTCGGTGGGGCCAACGGGCGGGCCGCGCTGCGGGCACTGCACAACGTGGTACGGCGGGTCGCCGACCAGTGGCGGCCGGCCAACGCCGAGGAGTCCTTCGAGATCGTGCGGCGGCGGCTGTTCACCGAACCGGATGCGGCAGGGCTGGCACACATCAACGCCACCGCCGCCGCCATGGTCGACTTCTATCGCAAACATGCCCAGTACTTCCCGCACGAGGTGACCGAGGCCGGCTACGCCGAGCGGATCCGCCGGGCCTACCCGGTGCACCCGGAGCTGTTCGACCGGCTGTATGAGGACTGGTCGACTCTGGAACGTTTCCAGCGCACCCGGGGCGTGCTGCGGCTGATGAACACGATCGTCGGCCAGCTGTGGCGGGGCGGGGACACCGCACCACTGATCATGCCCGGGTCGGTGCCGCTGTCCAGCGACGCGGTGCTCACCGAGATCACCCAGTACCTGGAGGATGCGTTCAAGGTGGTCATCGATGCCGACGTCGACGGGCCGGGCTGCACCCCGGCCACAGTGGACGCGGCCAACCCGCTGTTCGGCAAGCGGGCCGTGGCCCAGCGGCTGGCGCGCACGATCTTCATTGGGGCCACCCCGACCCTGGGTACCCCGAACAAGGGCGTCGAGCGGCAGCGGCTGTATCTGGGCACCGCCCTGCCTGGGGATGTGCCCGGCAACTACGACTCGGCCCTCAACCAGCTGGCCGACGGGTCGATGTACCTGTATGTCTCCGGGCCGAACCTGTGGTTCGACACCCAGGCCAACAGCACCCGCACCGCCCGCGACTACGCCAACCAGCTGCACCCGGAGGATGTCTACGCCGAGATCCTGCGCCGCCTGCGCGGCCACCGGCGCGGCGGGGACGACGGGTTCGCCGGGGTGCACGTCACCGAGGATTCCGGGGATGTGCCAGATGGCGACGAGGTGCGCCTGGTCATCCTGCACCCGCGGCACACCCACCACCGCAAGGCCGCCGACTCCCCGGCGCTGCGGGCCGGTCAGCGGCTGGTCGAGCAGCGCGGCTCCGGGCTGCGCGCCCACCGCAACGCCCTGGTGGTGCTGGCTGGGGATGAGACCCGGATGCGGGAGCTGGACGCCGCGACCAGGGACTTCCTGGCCTGGCAGTACGTGCACGACAACGCCACCACCGCCTTGAACCTGACCCCGGCCCAGCAGCGGCAGGCCCAGCAGCGCCGCGACCGGGAGGACGAGACCGTCCGGGACCGGATCCTGACCACCTACTGCTGGCTGCTGGTGCCAGAGCAACCGGCCGGGGATGCCCCGATGCAGCTGCGGGAGGCGCGGGTCGAGGGCTCGCAGGACAACCTGGCCGATCGGGCCGCAGCCCGGCTCCGGTCCGACAACGTCCTGGTCTGCCAGCGGGCCGCGAGCCTGATCCGGATGGATCTGGACAATGTGCTGCGCACGGTGTGGCGCGACGGCCATGTCGAGGTGGGGCAGTTGTGGGCGCTGTACACCACCTACCCGTACCTGGCCCGGATGCGCAGCCGTGCGGTGCTGGACGCCGGCATCCTGTCGACCTTCAACGACCCCCTGCACTGGGAGCAGCAGGGCTTCGCCCTGGCCGACGCCTACGACCAGGCTGCCGGCACCTACCGGGGGCTGCGGCTGCCCGGCTCGGATCCGGCGCCGGCCCGGTTGGCCGACAGCACGCTGGTGGTGCGGCCGGATCGGGCGGTGGAGCAACGGGCCAGGGAACAGGAACAGGCCGGTTCTGGCGGGAGCGTCGGGGACGGGGATCTCGGTGTTGGCGGGGGAGCGGGTTCGGGGGCGATCTCGCCGGCGCAGGCTGCTGGCGGGCCGATGGTCACAGCGGGGCGGTCCCTGGGCGGAGGAGTTTCCCAGTCTGGCGGGGCGGCTGCCACGCAGGTCAGGGTCCTGCGCCGCTACTTCGGCAGTCGGAGGCTGAATCGGAGGAACTACGGCGCCGACTTCGCCAGGATCGCCGAGGAGGTGCTTCAGCAGTTGGCCGCTGCTCCCGGTGTCGAGCTTGACATCCGGCTGGAAATCTCGGCGACCGCCCCGGGAGGTTTTCCCAGCGACACGGTCCACATCGTGGAGGAGAACACCACGACGTTGAAGTTCGACCAGTCCGGGTTCGAGCAGCAGTGAGATTCTGCTGGCATACCACTCTACGGATGAGAACGTATTTTTCATGATTTTTCTCAATAGCCTATCGTGGAGCAGGATGCTGGATGGCAATGGGTGCACTCGGCCGAGCCGGATGACACCGGCGAGTCAGGGAGAAGCCGACCTGGAATGTGGTCGCCATGGTCATTTCAATCGAAAACCGCCGCATATATGTCAAAAACGGAACTGTGACTCAGACAGTCAACGTCTGCACCGAGCAGAACGAGCGCGGCTGGTATGAGCACATCTATCGGATAAGCCAGCCAAATCCATTCGTGGCATCCGAACAGGTCGCGGCCAACCGCACCCTGGCGGAGCTGGACGCGTGGCTTCTTGGCCTGGGCGCCGCGTATGAGGGATCTCGCAGGGGCGGCAGCGGCGGGGACCGCTCCACGCCGAGAACGATCCCCGCTGTTCCAGCGCCTGCAGAGGGGGATCCGTGGCTGGAGAATGCCACGCGCGTCGTTGAGGTCGCCATCGATTCTCTGCTCTGGGAGTTCGTGGAACACCCCTACCTCCACCGAGTGGAGCACTCCCTCCACACCCGCCTGTTCGGGATCCTCGCAGCCCACCCGGTCTTCGCCCACCTGCTGCCCATCGGCACCACGGGCCGGTGCACCCAACCAGTCCACAAGGAATGGCCGGAGACCATCGCGAGAGAGGAAAAGGACGGCAGACGCGGCCTTTTCGATCTTGCGATCCTTGGTAGGGAACAGCTGTCCAGCGCCACTCTGGAACAGTTCTGTGCAGGTAGGATCGACGCAGCAATCGTGATCGAAATGGGCCTGGACTACAGCCTCGACCATCTCAGCGGCGACCATGAGAAGCTGCTCAACAGCGGGGTCGCAGCCGGTTTTCTCGTGCATTTCAGTCGAAAGGGCAGGCGAGATCCCGCTGTTGAGGATCTCATCCTCAACCCGACCTACCCCGTGAAGACCGTGTATGCCCATCATGGGCCGGATGGCGTCTGCACATTCAAGACCCTCGACTCGCCGGATCTGCAATCACTTGGATAACCTGCGGTCCACAGCCGAAGACTGATTCTGGACACCGGGCGAGTGGACGACCAGGTCAGCACGTTGGGGTGGGACTGCACCCCGTGCGTTGCAGGACCTCCGCACTCAAACGGGGTCGACATACCGGCCAGCTACTTCCAGTGATCAGTGCTGGTGGGGGCGCCCGGTCGAGGTCCACTGTCTCGCTCGGCGTGTCCCACCCGGCGACGCCGGGGACTGGGGGAGGCGGGCGCCGCGGGCCGAGTAGCGGCCTGCCCTGCCCGCTCGGTGCGGGAGACCACCAGGTATTCCTGGCCGCACTCCCGGCAGAACGCCAGCGGTACCAGGATCTTGTCCGGTTCTCCGGGCACCACCGTCTGGTACCGGCTGGTGATGTGCCGGGTTCCCGGAGCCTCCAGGCTGACGTGGATCTGGTCGTCCTTGGACAGGAACTGGTGCAGCCGGAACGCGAACACCGGCCGCCCCGTGTCCGGGTTCGCCACCCGCGCCCCATCCAGCAGGGTCGTGCGGATCGCCGCGGCGCACCGGTCAACGGGCTGGCCGGTGAGATCGGCCAGGGTGGCTGCGGCACTGGACACGGTGGTGGGCATCTGGCGGACCAGGCGTCCGGTGGTCTCATTGGATCGCAGCCCGAACGTCGTCGCACTGCACCTCTGGGGCGTCGCAGGCGTCGCGCAGCCGGCGCACCAGCACCGCGACCCGCTCCCCGCTTGCTCCCGGCTGCTCCCGCCCACCGCGCCTGATGACCGAGCGGCATTACGGCTACTGGGGCCAACGCTTCGACGCTCAGGTTTCCTATCAAGTAACTCGATATAGTGAATAATCACTTAATAGAATTACTTCTCGGTGTATATTGACCTCTGCATTGGTGGGCGGGCTTATGTGGCGTGGCACGCGGTCTGCGGAGGTGCTGTGGTAGCCGGCGAATTGGCGGTCGCGATGCTGCCCGAGGTGCGGCAGTCTGTCGCGCGACTGGACATCGAGGATACCGATGCCGTGTCTGCTGCGCTTGCCGAGATACCCGGACGGGTGAATACGAACGGCCTTCTTCGCTGCCGGACCGGCCGCGTTCTCGGGCCGTTGCTGGGACCGGCGGGCGGCTGCGGCCGACGTGGCCAAGGAGGAGCCGTTGACGAAAACGCGTTCTGAGTCGTCTGCTACTGCCGGTGAAGCAGCGGCAGCCGATTTGGTGGTATTGGCGATCCCGGGTGTTCAGCGGTATATCGCCGAATCGCGGAGAACGGGAGACCTGGTATCTGCCAGTACCCAGGTAGCGGCCTTGTCAGCGGCGGCAGTCAGCGAGCTTCATGCGTTGGAGGGTGTCGAGGTGGTCTTCCCCGCGGAGGCCTCCTCGCAGGGCGGCTTGGATTACGGCGGGGTGCCTAACAGGGTGGTTGCCCGTGTTATCCCCGGTATGGGGGAAGACGTGGCACGCAGAGCGGCGGACGCGGTGCGGAGCCAATGGGCGTCGTGGGTGCGGGAGGTCTATCCCGAGGACACTCCACAGGTGCTGGGTTTCCCGGATCCGCAGTGGGTTATGGTGCCGGCCGCCGCTGGTGGGTATTCGGAGCAGTTCGTGCTGGCGCAGTCTGCGTTGGCGGCACGTCGGCGGTTGCGGTCGTTTGGGCAACCGTTGGTGAACGGGCGCCACCTGTGCTCATTGTCGGCGCGCTGGCCCGTGCACACCCCGCCGTCGGGGGCCCCGCGACACCAGCGGGACGAGAAGCTGAGCGTCGTCAACTGGGTGAAGCGCCGTGCGCCCCAGTCCGCGCGGGCGCCCAGGACTCCTTCGACCTATTCCATTGCCTCAGCGCCCTACCGTGCCGAGGTGCTCCAGCGGCTGGGGGATCCGACGGTTCTGCGATGCTGCCAGGCGTTGTACGCCCAAGCCAGGCCCCTGGAGGTCCGGGAAGCCCCGGTCGCTGGCCTCGCGGCGCCGGGTCCCGCCGCTGGTCTTGCGGTGCCTGGTCCTGCCGCCGCTATCGGGGAACTCGCAGCCTGGTTGCGAACGTCGGCGGGGCCATGGGTGCATCCGGATCGCTGGAACGACCTGACGGTGGCCCAGGCGCTGGCGGAGGGCCAGGCGGATCGTGGGCAGGGTCAGGCCCGGCAGGTCGACGTCAGGAAAGGCCGCCAGGCCGCACATGATCTCAGTGAGGCGATGGGACGTCTGCCGGGTACCCATCTGGCGGTGATTGTCCAGGATCTGGACGGCATGGGTAAGTTCATGCGTGAGGATCCGAGTCCGCAGCGCCATCGTCGGGTCTCGGGCTTGCTGTCGACGATCGCCCGGGAGCAGGTCGCACTGGCTCGTGGGCAGGTGGACGGGGTGTGGGTGCACGGGGTTCCCGTGTATGCCGGTGGCGACGACCTGCTCGTGCTCGCACCCGCGGCGAGCGCGCTCGTGCTGGCTCGCGCCGTCCACGACGTGGTACCAGCAGACGATCTGCCGACGGCCTCGTCCGCGGTGCTGTTCTTCTCCCAGGGCGCGTCGCTGCGCCGGGCGGTCTCCAGCGCGGCGGAGCTGCTGGAGCAGGCGAAGTCGCTGGACGGCAAGCACGGCTTGGCCGTCGGTTACCAGCGGCGTTCCGGCACACGTCATGTCACGGTCCAGCCGTGGGTGCCTCCGGATGGCCGCACGCGTGCGGCGGAGCTGTTCGAGGCCCTGTCCCGGGCTGGTGGCTACGACCTGTCTCCCCGGTTGGTCTTTGATCTGGAGCGCGATGTCGGTGAGCTCAACGGGTTGCTTCACGCTGATCCGGGGCTGCTGGACGCTGAGGTCGCCCGGCTGGTCCGGCGCCACCTGGGGGGACCTGTCGCCGCACGTTCTGCTGACGCGACCGACCGACGCCAGGTTGTGCACAAGGTCCGCGACTTCATTGTTGATCTCGGACGGTCGGAACGCGGTAGACGGGATAACTTCAATCCGGTGCCCGCAGCCCGGGTCGGGGTGTTCCTTCGGCAGGAGGCGCGGTGAGTGCGATGACTCGACGGTGGCTGGGATTCCTGCCCCGGGACACGGTGATGGTGCGTGACGGTCGGAGCTTCGACGCCGGTCCGGCTGACGGGTCCGGCAACGACGCGGCGGCGGTGGGCCCCTGGCCGAGTACGGTGGCCGGAGCAGTGACGACGGCGTTTGGCGAGGCAGAGCCCGACGAGGTGCGAGGGCCGGTGCTGGCGCAACGCCACTCGTCCGGGAGTTGGTCTTCGTACTTTCCTGTTCCGGCGGACGTGGTCACCGTGGAGCGGGACGCCCGCCGTAACGGTAACCGGATACCGGCACTGCGGCTGCGTCCAGCACAACTGGGTGCCGCGTCGGCCGGTGCTGTGCCGGCCTGGGACGTCGCGACCGATCTGGACGACGGCCCGAACCTGTTCATGATGCCGCCCGCTGGTCGGGACGCGGTCGAACCGGTGGAGGGTCTGCTGCCGGGCGATGCGATGGGCGCCTACCTGGCCGACGCGATGGCCGAGGGGGCTGACCTGCGCAGGGCTGGACTTTGGACGAAGCCGCCGCTGGTGCCTGAGCGGCGGGTCGGGCTGGCCAGGGAAGCCCGAACCGCGATGGAGGGCTACCTCTACTCGGTGACGCATCTGCGGCCAGCGGATGATGGGTGGGGTTTCCTTGTCGAGTGCGTGGACGGGGATCACACGACCGGCGTCGCGCCGCTGGGGGCTGTGCCGCTGGGCGGCAAGGCGCGGATGGCCGATGTTGAGGTCCTCGGCGGATGCTGCTGGCCTGCGGCCCCGGGGACGTTTCCCGGTGGCCGGGTGCTGCTGTATGTCGCTACACCGGCGGTGTGGCCTGGTGGGTGGCGCCCCCCGCTTCCAGCGGACGCCCAGCTGGTCGGGGCGTGCGTGCCGGCACCGCTGCCGGTCGCCACCGCGTCGGCGCGACGGGCGCGGCAGCCTCGGCTTGGTGGTGGCACACGGCCTCAGGGTTTCCTGGCGACGGCGAGGCTCCGCTGGGCGGTACCGGCCGGAGCGGTGTATCTGGTGCAGTTCCGTTCAACCACCGCAGGGATGGGTGCCGCCGACCGGGCTGCTGCATGGGCGGCTGAGGTGCACGGACGGGCGTTGGGTCCCTCCGCTGACCGCGATCCCGGTACCGGGGCGGACCGCACCCGGACTGCCGGGTTCGGGGTGGTCCTCACCGGTCGGTGGAGCAGACATGGTGCGACCGGCGGCGACCCGACCGGCGGCGACACAACGGCCCGCGACACGACGGCGTCGGCATTGGCAACGCGACAAACCGGAAAGGATCACATGAAGTGAGTGGCCAGCGGGAGTACATGCTGTACCTCTACGCGGAGTCGCCGGTCCACGCGGGGGCGTCCGACGCCGAGGGGGTCTTGGACCTGCCGATCCAGCGGGAGGCATCTACCGGGTATCCGGTGATCTGGGGACAGAGCCTCAAGGGCGCGTTGCGGCAGGCCGCTGAGGACGACAATTGGCCCAAACCGCTGGTCGACAGCGTGTTTGGCCCTCGGGTCGATGCGGCGAAGACCGGGCTGGAGGTTGGGCGACTCGTCGTCGGTGATGCCCAGCTGGTCGCGATGCCGGTGGCGACCCTGCGCAGGACGTTTGCGTGGGTTACCACCGGTCCGGCGCTGGCCCGGCTGGCCCGCAAGTACCGGCGGCTGGGGGTGGACGTGGCGGACACCCCGGTGTGCGCGACTGACGCTGCGGTGGCTGTCGACCAGCCGTGGAGCGGGTCGGCAGGGGAGGTGTTCGGCCCGGCGATCGTCGCCGTCGACCAGCAACCCAATAGTGATCTTCGCGAGTGGGCGGGGCGGATCGCGGCGGACGGCATTGGTACCGCCGCTGGCTTGAAGCCGTTCTCCGACAAGCTCGCACACGACCTGGTGCTGGTCGGAGACGACCTGTCCGGGTCGTTGCTGAAGGAGTGCACGGAGATCGCGGTCCGGGTCCAGCTTGAAGAGCAGGGGAAGACCGTCAAGCACGGGCCGTTCCACACCGAGTACCTGCCAGCCGAGACGGTCCTTGCGGCGTCGTTGACTCTGCGCGACCCGTCGGCGGCGGGGAAAACGGGCGCCCCGCAGCCTGGCGAGGCCCTACAGTCTGGCGAGACCCCGCAGCCTGGCGACGACCCTCGGCAGGACGAGGCTCCCGGTCGTCTGCGGCTGTTGCTGGATCATGCGTTGCGGCAGGTCGGCGGGGACGAGACCCTCGGGAAAGGGCTGGTGTGGTGCCGGCTGCTGCCCGACGAGGCGGGGGTGCGGTGATGCGCCGGGTCGACCAGGCCATGGCCGAAGCAGCAGCCCGGATGCTTCCTCCGACGGTCACCTCCCGGCTTCGGACCCGCTACCGGACGTTGCGGGTGATGTGCCACTCCTCCGGGCTGGCTGCCACCTATGCCTATGTCGCCTCCAAGGCCGGCGGCGACGACGATCTCGCCGAGGCGTACCGGATGGTGCGGGACGGGATCGGCGACGGGCTCGTACGGATCCAGGTGCTCCAGGGCCAGCAACATGATCCGCGAGTGGTGCTGAAGGAGCTGGGGTCGATGGAGACGGTCACGTACCTGTCCGCGTCGACCCAGATCACGGCGCTGCTGGGGTGGCTCGCGCGGTTGGCCGACGCTGTGGTCAAGGAGGACGAGGCAGCCACGGCAGGACAGCAGGGCGAGCAGGATTCACCAGGCCGGGAGGATGCCGGTGACGACTGACCCGTCCGGGGCGCCCCCCAACCCCGCCACCGCGATGCCCGCGCAGGCGCCCCGGCCGAGCCCAGCGGCGATGCCACCGCGAGCACCCCGCCCCATCCCCACTCCCGCCGACGTGGGGCCGCGCCGCGATGTGCGACGGCCCGCCGACGCTGGCTCCAGCCACCGGGCGGACCTGCCTTCCCCGGGGCGGGGCAACCGGCCGCTGGTCGACCAGCCTGGCCCCGCTGCGGGGCCGCTGGGACGGGTGCTGTTCTGCGACCGCAGGGTCGTCAAACCCCGTGCCGGATATCAGTTCGGCCAGGACAGCAACGCGCTGGTCGTGATGCGTCAGGTGGCGTTCTGCGACCAGAACGGCATCTGGAAGCACGGCAAACAGGCGCTACTGGCATGGGCCCGCGACCACCAGCTCGGCCAGGACCCGAAACGGCTCGCCGAGGTGGCTGCCCGGCGTGATGCGGCGGTCGCCGCACGGGTCGCCAGCGGCCGGCGGCGTGGCGTCAACGTCATCCACCGGCGTCTCACAGTGACACCCGAGTGGCGCCTGGTGACCGGGATCGGCGACCGCGCCAACCCGAACGAGATCGGTATCGCCCTGCACGGAACCTACGGCTGGCCGATGATCCCAGGGTCCACGCTGAAGGGCGCGTCCCGGGCCTGGGCGGGCATGCGCGGGGTTGACGCTGGACTCGTCGACCGGATCCTCGGTCCTCCACCCCGCAGCGGTGCCCACCACACCGGGACGGTCGACGTCTTGGACGCCTTGCCAACCGGGGCCGCCCCGATCCGGGTGGTCATCGACGGCGTCACCCCGCACGTGCAGCCCTACTACAGCGGCAAGGCCGCCCCGGGGGAGTGGCACAACCCGGTGCCCAGCGCCTTCCTGGCGGTTTGCCGGGGATCGTTCACTGTCGACCTGATCGGCCCGGGCGATGACGTGGACAACGATGTGGAGGAAGTCGCGGCGTGGTGTTCTGGCGCCTGCGAGGACCTGGGGATCGGGGCGAAGACCGGCGCTGGTTACGGATACCTCGACGTGCACGATCTGACACAGGAGTGACCCGTGACGATCCACCTGGTGACTGTTGGCACCACGGCCCGCACCTACGTCGCCGACCCCAGGGGGGAACGGGACCCGATCCCGACGCTGCTCAACGGCAACGGCGATCTCCGGGACCATCAGTTCCTCAGGGTGGACGAGTACCAGCCCCAGCAGGCCGCCGATCTGCTCCGCCGGCTCGCCGACGGCGGCCCCGACGCCGTTGCGCTGGCGCGGCGGGCCGTGGACGCCGCTGGCGTCGCGATGTGGCCGACCTTCGCGACAGCCGAGTCCACGACCCTGGCCACGGTCACCGGGCATGCGACGGTCGGGGGCGATGACCTTGTGATCTTGATCGCTACCGACACCGTCCCCGGGCTGCTGTCGGCTTTCTGGAACGCCGCGCTGTTGCTGCGAGGGGACTTTGGCCGGCTCGACTATCTCGACGATCCGCCCATCACCTGGGACGACCGGGATGAGCAGCGCCTCAAGGTGCGGGGTCGGCTCCTCGTGGCCCGCATCCGCGGCCTCGACCTGAGCAGAGCTGAAGATCCCGGCGAAGCGATGCGTCGGCTGGGGCACCTCGGCCGGCTCGTGCTGGAGTCGACCAATGCGGACGAACGAATCGTCGTCCACCCGTCGGGCGGCTACAAGGCCACGATCCCGTTCATCATCGGCATCGCCGAGGGCATGCGATCGGTCCGCGTTGCCCAGGACGGGAAGCCACCCCAGGTTGAGGCATCCGTTGTGCACGAGGACAGCAAACCCCCGAGGAAGATCGACATGCCGCTGCGGCGGTTCAAGACCGCCTCCGTCACCGCCGAGCTACGGGTCTTCGGGACTTCGAGGAGGTCGACGCTCAAACCGTCTGGCGACGCGCTGGAGGGTTACGCCTACAACCGGGAAGGCAACCACTGGACGTTGACCCCGTTCGGCGAGGGATTCCTCGCGCTGATCGGCCCGGACGAGGTCGCTCAGTGAGCATCCGGCCGCAGCTGCCGGATGGGGCCCGGGACCTGGACCCCGATCCGGACCCGCCGGGTTGGGGGTTACTGTCGGAGCTTGCCGGCCGCCTGGCGGGAGGAGTCCAGCCCGCCGTCGTGGCGGTCGGTGCCGCGCGGATACGGCCGCTGCTCCGCGGCGCACACGTGCGGGACTGGCACGTGCTGGCCAGCGAACTGATGAGCGATGGCAGCACCCCGCCAGCCAGCGACGTGTCTGACCACATGGGAATCGTCCTCGCTGACCTGGCCGGCAGCCGCGCCCGTCTGCTGGGCTGCCTGTACTACCCGCTGGACTGGGCCCGGCAACTCGTGACCGACCAGGGCTCCGGTAGCGCCAGCGATCCGCTCGCCGGCCACAGGTTATGGGCGATGTGGTGCCAGATGGCCGAAGCCCTCTGGACCGCCGTATCCGGCGAGCTGAAACCTGACGGGCACAGCACCTCGCTGTCGGAGGTTGACCGCCGCCTCTTCCACCCACTGGCAGCCCGGCTGCGGTTCCTGGTCCTCAGCGAAGCATTCCGGCACCGCGACGACGGCAGCTCGCTGTGGATTCTCCCCGACGACGCCCCCCTTGGAGGGCAGGCGCCGTTCACCGTCGTGTTCGGCGAGGACAGCTGGTATCTGCTGGTCGCCCGCGCCAGGCAAGCAAGGTGGATCTGGAAGGAGTGCCTCGACACCTTCGAGTCCCACCCACTGCTGTCCCAGGCAACTCCAGACCAGATCGAGCAGGAAATCGACGAGCTCCTGTTCTGCGGCACACGGCCAGCCGGTCCCTTGCAGATCACCCCGGACCCTCTCGACGGACCCCAGTCCGCCGGTCCGGACGATGTCGCCGTTCGGCGAGATATCGCCGAACGGCACCTGTTACCCCGCTTCCGGCTCGGCAAGACCCTGCGACTGGCGTACCGCAGCGGGATCGCCCGCACCGACCCCGGGTGGCAACTGTCCTGGGTGTTGCCGGGGATCACGACCGGTGCAGCTGTGCTCGCCGGGTTCGCACTGATCAGCGGGATCAGCGCCGGAGTGCTCGGCGCCGCAGGGCGATTCGACTGGGCGCTCGCGGCAGCCCTCGGCTGCTACGCGATGGTCGGCCTCGGCGCGGTGTCGACCGGGCCCATGTTCACGCTGCCCTGGCTGCTGCGCTGGCCGGCCTCCTGCGCGCTTGGGATGCTGGCACTGGTCGGTCTCAACGGCGACTGGTGGGCCAAGGCGGCCCAGACCTGGCCCTCGGTGCTGGTCACCGGTGGCCTCCTGGCCGGTGCGGGCTACGGGTACCTGCTCATCGAGGTCCGAAACCACCACGTGTGGGGCCGCCCGGCACTGCGCCGGGCCTGCGCTGTGCTCGGTGTCGGGCTGTGGCACGCCACGCTTGTCAGCCTGGTCGGGCTGATCGGGATCCTGCCCACGTACGCCGAAGGCGGTGCCGGCCTTGCCGGCCTGTTCACCAATGCCCACCACGGGCAGGCGTGCCGCGTCCTGGTCCTGACCATCGCATGGTGCCTGGCCGCAGGCGTGTTCTCGCAGATCCTCTGGGACGACCGGCCGATTTCGGCGCCGCTGGCCCACGCCGGATGGCGCGGAGGGAACGACACATGAGTTGGTCAACGATCCACCTCCAGGTCACCACCCCGCTGTTCAACGCCGGCCACGATCCGACCGGCGACCAGGACACCGGGATCCGAGTCTCGTCGATCCTCGGAGCGATGCGGTTCTGGTTTCGGGCCATGGCCGGAGTCCACCTCGGGCCCGACCTCGCAGCGCTGCGCTACTGGGAGGCGCGCGTCTTCGGGCGAGCCGCCAGCGATACGGCCGGCGGCAACGACCAGGCCGCAGCCCCGATCCAGTGGCGGATCCCCAGGCAACCCCCGGTCACGCGGCCACCGGTCAGACCACAGGACAAGAAACCCACCTGGCTGCCGTCCTACGGTGTCGAGAAACCTCGTGACCAGGGCGAGGACCGGTGGATCGTCTACCTGCTGGGCCAAGGGCTCGGCAATCTGGGAGACTGCACGCTCAACCGGTCGTACGTCGAACCGGGTCAGCCCTTCCAACTATGGTTCCGGCAACGCCACAACGACCCGCAGGCCCTGGGACTCGCCCTCACCTCGTTGTGGCTGACCTGCGCGTTCGGCGGAATCGGTGCCCGCACCCGGCGTGGGTTCGGCGGACTGCGGATCACCGGATTCGAACCGAACGGCCTACCGCTTCCGTCCCCATGGGACGAAACGGACACAATGTCGTTCAAGGCGCCAGTCGAATACTCGGCGCTGACCAGGCTCATGGCCAAACCGATGGGGCGGTCCCTTCGCGTGTTCCAGAACGCACCCGACCACCACCGCAAACCTGCCACGGTGCACCGGTGGGAAGCCACGCCGCCATACCCGGTGCTCGGCCTATCGCCCGCCCTCTCCGGTCGGGAGACCACGAACGCCGGCCTCGGGTCGGACACCTTCGCCTCCTGGAACGAGGCCCTCCAGGCTGCCGGATCCATGTGGCGGTTGTTCCGCGCTTCCGAGGACACCCCCGGCGTGCCGTACTGGCCCAAGGTCAAGACCCCGGAATGGCTCAACACCATCAACGGCACCGACGACCGGTTCGCCCTCGGTGCCCTCGGTCTGCCTGTCGGCTTCAAGAAGGACTGCTCGGTGAACGTCCTGATCAATGGGGAGGAAGCCCGACGGGCGTCGCCACTGTGGATCCGGCCGGTACCGTTTCGCGGCGAGTGGCGGCTGTTCTCCTTTGCGTTCCTCTCGCAGCTTCTGCCGCCGGAGTCCCACGGGAATTTCGACGTCCAGGTCCTGCGCGACCAGCGCCCGTCAAAACAGCTGGTCATTCCCCCGACAGCACTGGCGGAGCTGTCCCTGGGATGGCTACGTACGATCGGCGCCCGACCGCCTGCCGAGGAGCGCTGACGTGCCGAGCCGGTGGCAGATTCGCCTGCCTGGGGTCGATGCGGCGCGGGTGACCCCGGAGCAGGTGCACGCGGTGGTGTCGGGCTGGTTCGACGCGACGGCCGAGGCACACCAGCAGCGGCGGAAGGCGTACTCGGTGTCGATGCCGCAGGTGGCCGACGGCTCCACGGTCATCGAGGTCGGGCTGGTCGATGACGGCCTGGTCGATCGCCTGTTCGCGGGCGCTGCGCGGGGAACGCGGCTGCGGTTCGGGTCGCAGTGGACGGTGCTTGGCCGGGACCCGTACCAGACGGGCGGGATTCCGTGGGGCGAGCTGAACAGGCCGTCTGCGGCCACCGCGTGGGGTTTGCGGTTCGTGACGTTGACGACGTTCCGGCGGGGCAACGCGTTCACCCCGAATCCGGGGTTGAAGCCGATCCTCGGTGGGCTGCGGCAGGTGTGGAAGACGTGTGCCCCACCGGACATGTCGCCGCTGGTGCTGAATCTGGCCACCGAGCCGGTGTGGCTGACCGCGATCGAGGTCTCCAGCCGGATCGTGCGGGTTGACGGGCGCATCGTGTCGGGGTTCACCGGCCGGCTGCGCCTGGCCTGCGATGCGCCGGCCGAGGTCGCCGGGGCGGTGGACCGGCTGCTGCGATTGGCCCCGTACTGCGGGGTCGGGGCGTACACGACCCGAGGGTTCGGCACGGTCCGCCTTGAAACGCCCAGCACCGCACGCCAGGCGGTGCCAGCCGTGCCAGTTCAGTCGGCGACGCCGGTGGCACGGTGACATGGGCACCCTACTGGCGACCGTCGCCACCGAGACCGCGCTGACCGAGGCGTGGCAGGACCTCCTCGCAAACGACGAGGCCGACGGGCAGTTGACGGTCGGGACCCGCCGGTTCGCCGCCGACGCCCCAGCGGAGATCGCCCGCATGGCCGTTGAGCTGGCTGAGGGCACCTACCGGCCAAGGCCGCTGGCCTGGGTGGTAATCCCCAAGTCGTCGGGCGGCAGCCGCGACCTGCATATCCCGCCGGTACGCGACCGAATCGTCGAGAAGGCCATCGCTACCGTGCTGACCCCGATCATCGATCCGCTCCTGGGGCCAGCGTCGTTCGCCTACCGGCCGGGCCTCGGGGTGGCCGACGCCGTGCAACGGGTCGCGCGGCTACGCGACGAGGGCCTGGCCTGGGCGGTCCGCACCGACATCGACGACTGCTTCCCCACAATCGACACCGCCCGGCTGCGTCGCTTGCTGCAGGTGATGGTCTCCGACACCGACCTGCTGGCGATCATTGACGCGCTGCTGACTCGCCCGGTGCGCGATGCTCCGGCGCGGCACCGGCTGCGGGGTCTGGCGCAGGGCAGCCCGCTATCCCCGATCCTCGTGAACCTGGCCCTGGAACAGGTCGACGACACCGTCCGGGCCGCCGGGTTTCCGTTGGTGCGTTACAGCGACGACCTGGCCATCCTCGCCTCGGGCCGCGACGAGGCATGGGAAGCCCTGCGCGTTGCGGCCGACGCGGCGAAGGAGATCGCGATGAGTCTCGGCGAGGACAAGACCGCCATCATGTCGTTTGAGGAGGGCTTCTGCTTCCTCGGCGAGGACTTCGGCCCTCGCTACCCACCGGTGGTCGACACCCACCGGATCGTCGGGCCGGCGGCGAAGACCGTCTACGTCGGGATGCCCGGCGCCGGGGTGCGGACCGAGGCAGGGCGGATCGTCGTTGAGTCGCCCGATGACGCCGAGTTGCTGTCGGTACCCTCCGGACACGTTGAACGGCTGGTGCTCTTCGGCCCGGTCGGGCTGAGCGCCGGAGCCCGCTCCTGGGCGCTGACCAACCAGGTCGAGGTCATCCTGGCCTCCCGCCGTGGCGGGTACCTCGGGCAGCTGTCCGGCGACGGCACCCGCCGGGTCCACCGGTTGCGGGCGCAGCTGGCGGCGGCTGACGACCCGATCCGGGCGGCGGTCCTCGGTCGGGCGATCGTGGCGGCGAAGGTGGGCAAGCAGATCGTGCTGCTGCAGCGCCAGACCCGCCGCGGCCCGCACGAGACGCTGACCCATGCGATCGCCGCGATGCGGACCCTGGTCGGGATGTTGCCCGATGCGACGACCCGTGACGAGATCATGGGGGTTGAGGGTGCCGCCGCCCGGGAGTACTTCACCGCGCTTGGGGCGCTCATGCCCGAGCCGCTGCGGTTCGACGGCCGTTCCCGCCGCCCGCCGCTGGATGTGGTCAACGCCGCGCTGTCGCTGGGGTACACGATCCTGTGCGGCGAGGCCGTCGCCGCGCTCGCCGCGGCGGGCCTGGATCCGGCGATCGGGGTGCTGCACGCCTTGGCTGACCGGCGTCCCAGCCTGGCGCTGGATCTGATGGAGGAGTTCCGGCCGCTGGTGGTTGACCAGGTCGTGGTCGAGGCGGTCAACAGCGGTCGGTTGAAGCCAGAGCACGGCCGTGTCGATGAGGGGCGTGCTGGGGTTCTGCTGACCAAGGCCGGTCGGCGGGCGATTGTCGACGGTTATGAGCGGCGGATGCTGCGTACCACTCGGGGTGCGCTGGCGGGTTTCGCCGGTAGCTGGCGGCGGCATCTGTACCGGCAGGCCCAGGTGATGGCGGCTTGGGTCGACACCGACACCCCCTGGACGGGTCTGTCATGGCGATGACCACTCTGATCAGCTACGACGTCTCCGGCGACACGGCCCGCGCCCAGGTGGCCGCGACGCTGCAACAGGTCGGGGACCGCATCCAGCGCAGCGTGTTCGTCTGCGTCACCGAACCCGGTGAGCTTCCCGAGGTCGAGGCTCGGTTGCGGGAGATCATCGATCCCGACACCGACGCGGTCCACATTGTGCCGCTGTGCGCGGCGTGCTGGGACAAGGTTATCGTCCTCGGGCAGGCAGAGGTCCAGCCCGCTTGTCTGTACTGGGCGGTATTGTGATGCCGGAGCGTTCAACGGCCGCCAGTGGCCAGTTGCATCAGATAGCGAAGGTAAACAAAATAGTGCAATTTGGACTGCGGTTGGCGATCTTGTTTTTGAGGCGTCGGTTGTGCAAGCCTGCGACCAGCACAAACACCGTCAGACGTGGCGCCCACCATCCGCTCCAGCCACGTCGCATCGTCGGCCGTGCAACGGCCCCACATCTCGCCTGCTCACGGCCGCCGTAACGACGGATGGGTACAGAATCACCTCACGCCAAAGGGCGTATAGAAACCCACCATCGGGCAGTTTTTGTCGTGCTTGTCGTTGTACAGAATCACCTCACGCCAAAGGGCGTATAGAAACTCGGCACCGTACCGCTTGTGGCGTATTTCTGTCCTGTACAGAATCACCTCACGCCAAAGGGCGTATAGAAACCAGGTGCTGCCGTGAAGTCGCTCGGGTAGTCGCTTGTACAGAATCACCTCACGCCAAAGGGCGTATAGAAACGGCGCTGTGCGCACGTACACAAAGTTCGTGTACTGGTACAGAATCACCTCACGCCAAAGGGCGTATAGAAACCCTCCACTGGTGTTGCTCCCCGTGAAGCCAGCCAGTACAGAATCACCTCACGCCAAAGGGCGTATAGAAACAGGAGTAGAACGCGAAGAAAGTTGTAGCCATACTTAGGGTACAGAATCACCTCACGCCAAAGGGCGTATAGAAACTCTTACCTGAGCCTACCTACGTGCGAGATAGTCCGGTACAGAATCACCTCACGCCAAAGGGCGTATAGCGGTCCTCTGTCGTGATCGGGTGGTAGATCGCCGTGTTGAGCGCTATACGTGGTGTAGTGGCTTCTGATCGCGCTGGGAGGTGTGTCATGGTCACGCCACGTCTGCCCGTCGATCCCGTTGCGGCCCCGGTGGAGACGTACGCGCTCCAGTTTCGATGACCTGTTCGTGTCCCGGGCGCAACGACGGGGTTTCCGCGACTACCTGGTCGGTCTGCTGCGACCGAGAGACCGTAACAAGACGCTGACCTGTCTGGCCAACGTGGAACCGGGACCGGGTGCCCAGTACCGGGAGATGCAACGCTTCCATCAGTTCCTGTCCGACTCTCCCTGGGATCACGAGCGGATCAATACCCGGCGGATCGGGATCCTGATCGGGGATCCCGAGTTCACCCCGCACCCGATGGGGGCGCTGCTGCTGGACGACTCCGGCGACCGCAAGGCCGGACACGCCACCGCGCACGTCTCACGGCAGTACATCGGCTCCCGGGGCGGGGTCGAAAACGGGATCGTGGCGGTGTCGACCACCTGGGCCGATGACCGGGTCTACTACCCGCTGCACGTGGTGCCCTGCACCCCGGCGTGCAGGCTGCCGCTGGGCCGGGTCGATCCCGCCTTCGCCACCAAGGGCCAACTGGCCGCCAGCCTGATTACCAAAGCCCGCGACCTGGGGATCGTGTTCCGGGCGGTGGTCGCCGACAGCTTCTACGGCCCCTCGGAGTCCCCGAGCCTGGCCAAGGCCCTCATCGATACAGGGGTGCCGTTCGTGTTGGCCCTCAAACCCCGTCAGGAGATGACGGTGGCCGCCGGTGAGCCGACCACCCCCGCCGAGGCTGCCAGGCTGCGGGCCTGGGAGGGCCCCGACCGGCCAGGACAGTGGCAGCGGGTGATCCGCACCTACCGCGACGGGCACACCGAGACCTGGTGGGCCACTGATGTCCCCATCGGCCCGTATCGGATCTACGGGCCGCTGCGCCTGGTCGTGGTGAGCACCGATCCGGCCACGCTGCCGGGGACCAGCACCTGGTACCTGGCCACGAACCTCGCCCACCCCGATCTTCCCGGGGCCGCAGAGTCGCCGTTCCCACCCGCCACCTACGCGGAGATCACATTCCTGTATGGGCTCCGCGGATGGATCGAGCAGGACTACAAGCAGGTCAAACACGAACTCGGGTGGGCCGACTTCCAGGTCCGCTCCGACCACGCCATCCGCAGACACTGGACCCTGGTCAACTGCGCCTTCTCCCTGTGCTGGCACGACGACGACCATGTCCACCCACCAACCACTGACGACGGAGACGGGGACGGAGATGATATGGATGACGGCCGCGGTGTCACCCTGGAACCCGACGCGTCACCGCAGCCTCGGCCGCCGCGCTCCTTGCCCGCCAGCCTCCGTCGCGTTCGCAGCTGCCTGGCCCCAGCCCACTACCTCGAACGCATCTGGCACGCCTGGACCACCGCCCAGATGCCATCCGAACTGGTCAAACTGATGGATGCGCTGATGGCAGGACATCGGCTCTGCCTCTACGTCCCGCCATGACCCAACACCACCCGATCACGACAGAGGACCGATAGAAACTCGGTACCGGCGGCAGCCCTGCGGATGCGCTCGATATGTACAGAGTCACCTCACGCCAAAGGGCGTATAGAAACTTGCGGTTGGCCCCCACCGGATTTGGGCCCGAAAGTACAGAGTCACCTCACGCCAAAGGGCGTATAGAAACGGTCCTCGTCGGTATCCCACTCCAGGGTGCCACGTACAGAGTCACCTCACGCCAAAGGGCGTATAGAAACGCCTGCTGCGGGCGCGGGCCATAGATGGGAGCGGGTGTACAGAGTCACCTCACGCCAAAGGGCGTATAGAAACCTCGCTGGCAAGCGGGCAGGAGTGGTTGTGCTCCATGTACTAATAGAAATGCAAATCTGTTTATGACTTATGCTGTCAATGTTTCGAGTCCCGCCGTCTTGAAGTAGCCACGCACGATGTCTGGGAACCCCAGAAGCCGTCGGGCTCTGGCGAGGATTCTGGCTTCCATCTCGGCTCGGGCGCGGGTGGAGTTTCATCCGATATCATCCGCTTTGGCGTCCCGTCAGACGAGTTCGTCTGGGTTGAGCTCTGGCGAGTACGGAGGCAACCGAAGGATCCGCAATTGCCCGTCCTTGCCGGCCAGGTGCTGCTGGAGAGTCTTCGAGCGGTGGTACCCGGCGTTGTCGACGATTAGGAAGACTGGACCGCCCACCTCGGCGAGTAATTTGTCATAGAATTCGGTGTATGTGCCGGTGTTGCAACGCCCGTCGATGAGGGCGAAGAAGCTCAGGCCCCAGCCGTTGATCGCCGAGATCATGTTGACCGTGGACCGATCGTCGGCTGTGTGCACAACTGGAGTCCTTCCAGTCGGCGACCAGGTACCTCTGACACCGTGAGATTCGTAGGTTGGGTTCACTCGAAAGGGGTATCGATCGGCGTTGCTCGACTGGACTGCGCTTCTTTAGGCTTCTCCGGGGCCGAGGTTGGCGGCACTTTTCGCAGGGGCCTTGGCGATTGGGGCGCATGGCGTCGGCGTCGTCAGGGTGCTTGACGTGCCCAGGTGGGGCATCGCAATGCTGGACTGCGTTTCTGCAGGTCATCATCCCTTCAGGGATGTGGCGTTTTTGATCTCGTTGTTCGTCCACTTGGTACATAGCAGTTTCTGTCGGTGTCGGCTGGTAGTCCTACTCCGGGCGGCGAGACAGGTTCATGCCTGGGGAGGTATGTATGCGGTTCTATGTGGATGTCTCTGCCTCGGCTGGTGAGCTGCCCTGGAAATACGTCCACGGCGCGGCTCACGCGGTGGTCTACACCGTGTTGGGGGCCGACGCTCCGAAGCTGGCCGAGCAGCTGCATGAGCACGGGTGGGCGGAGACCTCGCTGCGACCATTGGGCGTTTCGCCGCCGGTGTTCAGCGGCGCACCGCGCAAGCCAAGTGTCTACGCGACCTCGGGCAGGGGCCGTCTGTGGTTCGGGTCGCCGATCCCCGAGCTTGCGGCGGCGCTACTGGCCGGCGTCACCAGGCGAGAGCGGCTGCAGTGGGGGCCGCTGACCCTGACCGTCGAGGGCACGAAGCTGGAGGTTCCTGCGGAACCAGTGGATTCGGCGCTGCTCACCTGCTGCACCCCAGTACTCGTCAAGGCTGACGGGGGCCGCTACGTCCTGCCGCAGGAGACCGGATTCGTCGAGGCGTTGTCCGCGAACACTCAGCGCAAGGCTGACCTGCTGGGGCTCCCCGGTGATGTGGACCTTGAGGTGGTGACGTCCGGTCCACGCCGCGCCTACGAGGTGTCGGGAGGGACACGGTTTGGTGCGACCGCGACCCTCCGAATCCACGCTGATCCACGACTGATTGCCGCGCTGCGGGAGTGGGGCCTTGGCATGGGGAACATTCAGGGATTCGGATGGGTTCGGTGAACCCGGCCGGTTCGGCCCCGGTGACGCTGACCGCGCATCCGCTTCAGCGGTGCGGGGCCTGGGCGATCGCCGTGCTCGCCGAGCGGGCAGAACCAGGCGATGTGAGTCCAGCGGACCTCGACGCGGTCGCGGCGCGCCTGGTCGAGGACGTTCTGGCAGCGTCGTGCCTGCCGAAGAACGCCAGTAGCCCGGACTGGTGGAAAGTCCTGTTCGCGCTCTATCCGAATGCGAAGGCGACGCACGCGTCGCGCTCGCGGGACGCACAGGTGCTGCGGCCGGAGGTGTCCGACCTGTTCGCTCCCGAGGAGGGCAGTGTCCCAGGGCTGCCCTGCACGTTCTGCTCGGCGCCGGCGTCGCGACGGTGGGCGAAGTCGAATCTGCCGATGTTCGACTCGAACAAGGCCCTGAATACCCTGCCCCCGGGATTGGACGGATGGCCGTTGTGCCGTGGTTGCCGGGTGGCGATGTGGGCGCTGCCCTACGGGGCGTGGGTCACCCTGGGCTCTGCGACGGTGCTGATGTGCGGAAACCCTGAGGTGGAGCGCGCTTTCGTCGAGCGCAACGTCCGGCGTGCCCGGCGTATCCAGCAACTGGGGATGACTGGGGTGCCAGCCGATGCGTGTGCGGAGACGGTGACGCTGGCGGCGCTGCGTTCGGTTGCCGGTGACGTCCCGGTCGATGCGGTCCTGTGGTCCTTCAAGAACGACAACCAGGAGCCGTGGCTGCGGGTGACCGGGACTCGGCAGGCGGTCGGTTCCCTGCTGAGCCGGATCGAGTCCCACCCCGCACTCCGCGACGGCTGGAGACGGCTGCGTCGTGCGCTGGGTCGCCGCGACAAACGGGTCGGCGGGTACTCCGCGATTGCGAGAACGCTGTTCAACGAGGAACAGCAACGTGCCGACCGGCTACTACAGGTGCTCAGAAAGGAATTCGCCACCCCGCCCAAGGATCCGGCCGCTGTGGACGGATGGCGACGCCTGGCGCGCGCCTATCAGGAGGAAATGTACGGAATGGATGTCGAACGTCTGGTCCCAGCCCGCCAACTGCTGGCCACGTGGATCCTGTCCGAACGCAACCCGCGTGGCCGGTTCAACGAGTATGACAAGGTCGCGACGCGTCCGTACGACCTGGCCGCGCTGTTGAAGGGCGCCGCGGCCCGTCTGCTTCGCGACGGTCACAATCCGCCGGACATCACTGGGGTCCTGCCCACGCTGCTGTCGGCAGGCCCGGACGGCTGGCGGTTGCGGGCCCAACTGTTCTTCGAGGTGGTGGCCGAATTGGTGGCTGCGAAGGCGGCCATCGGTGCCAGGCCGGACGACGAGGACCCCGACGACGCCACCGTTGACGCCACCGACACCGCCGTCGGCCACACCGACGACGCCACCGATGGCGAATCCGAACGGCTGGAGTTCGAACCCGATGAGGAAGGAGCGTATGCCTGATGGCATACCTGGCAGGCAAACTCGTGCTGGCGGTGACAGCGGGTGCGCCGAACAACGGCAGGGGAGAGGCGACCACCGGCCGCGTCAAGAAGGCGCAGATCCGTCAGCAGACGTATCCGTATGTGTCAGCGCAGGCCTTCCGGCGCTGGCTGCGTGACTCGATGACCGATGCTGGCATGGAAACCTCGCCCACCCAGCGGGTCGGGAAGAAGGAAGGCAAGGCGCAGAAGGCCACGACCGCAGCCGACCCGGTGCGCTACGCCGACGATGACCTGTTCGGCTATCTCAAGGCGACAGCCAAGGCCGACGACGCGGCCACGACCCTGCGCGATACCCCGTTCATGATGGGCACATTGCTGGCGGTCGAACCGGCGCGGCCGACCGAGGATTTCGGGGTGATGTCGCGGGGCATCGACGAGCCGGTGCTCCATGCGCACGAGTTCTACACGGCCGACCTCGCCGCGCCGTTCCTGCTGGATCTGCCGCGGATCGGCACGTTTACCCTGCCCCAGCAACGAGGCTCCGGTCGGGCCAACTACCTGACCGCCGAGGCGGCGATGCAGGCGGCTGCTGCGGTGAGTCTTGGCGCGCAGGTGATCGTGTTCCGGGGCCAGGACGCCGTGCGGCTGCCGATCGAGATCCGCCGGGACCGGGCGGCCCTCGTGCTCGAAGCCCTGGCGGCGATCTCCGGTGGCGCGAAGAAGAGCATGCACTACGGCGACCGCACCCCGGCCATGCTGATGCTGGTGCCCATGGCCGGCGGCGTCAACCCGCTCGAATTCACGATCGGTGGCGCCGAAGACGGTTCTGGCCTGCAGGTCCGCGCCGATGCCTTGCGGGCGGAGCTGCGCGCCTGGCACGACCAGTGGCAGGCGCCGGTACGGGTCGGCTGGCGGCCCGGCTTCAAGGAGATCACCCGCAAACAGTTCGAGGCAGATCTCGCACAGGAGATCAGGGACGGGCAGGTACGGATCGATCACCCGCGCACGCTGCTGCGGGATCTGGCTGCCGAGCTGCGCGCTGGTGAACACGACGCCTGGTTTGACGACCCCGCCCGATGACCAGCGCATCTTCGGCCAGCGCACCTTCGACGAGCGCATCTTCGGCGGGCTGCTCGGGCGTCGACGCCGTGCGGGTGGAGCTGTTCGCGCCGATCGCCTCGTTCCGTGATCCGATGGTTCCCGGGCTGACCCGTTGCCTGCCGGTCCCTCCACCGTCCTGTTTGCGCGGCATGCTGGCCGCGGCCAGTGGCGCCCCCGCTGAGGCGGTGGCCCTCGGGTACAGTGCCTGGGCCGCCGGGTCCGGAGTGGACGCGCAAACCTACCACCCGATCGCGTCCAACGGTTCGAATCCCTCGATCCGGGGCAGGGTTCGGGCGATCAAGGGTGGGATGACGCTCAGGGATCGACCATTCCTGGCGCATCTGACGGTGACCCTGTGGATCCCCATGCCCGACGGGGAGCGGCTCGCCAGCGCCCTGCGGCGTCCCGTCTGGGGGCTTCGACTCGGACGCAGCGAGGACCTGGTCCATGTCCGGTCGACCACCCAGGTGCGGTTGCATCCCGCCGAGGAGGCGCACGTCGGGCACGCCTTGGCCCCGGTGGGCGGCCACCGGGCCGGTACCGCGATTACGGTGCGGATGGCCGAACGCATCAGCAGCGATCGACTGGTCACTACTTACGGCAACTACCTGTGGAGTGCCGAACCCATCGGCCGGGTGCCGGTCGTCGGCGCGCTGCGCGACGGCGACCAGGCCGTCTGGCTTGATCACCCGCCGCAACAGCCACGATGACCACTGAACCAGGCAGCGACCGGCTCCTCGACCAGCTGTGGGCGAAGTCGGCTCGCCCCACGTCACCGCCGGCACCCGGCCACCGGGCGGAACGGCTGACCGAGCACTGCCGCACCACCGCTGATGCGGGCCGCCTCATCGCCGCCCGCATCAGCGGCGCGGGAGTCCTCGCATCATTCCCACGATTCTGGCCGCTGGTCTGCTACGCCTGCCTGCTGCACGACGCGGGCAAGATCGCCCAGGGTTTCCAGCGGCAGGTCCACCCGGGCGGCGGCCGGTGGGGCGAGCGGCACGAGGTGCTGTCGCTGGCCTATGTCCAGCTGCTCACCGGGCACCTCGATTCCGACGAGCGGGCCCTGGTCGCCGCCGGTGTCGGGTTGCATCACCGGTGGCTGCGGTCCGCCTACGGTACCGGAGCGCTCCGTGACCTGTATCCGCCGACGGCAGCGTGGGAACGCAAATTCGGCTATGACCCCCACTCGCCGCCTGGGCAGCCACACGGGCAGGTCCCCGTCGGCTGCCATGACGCCCTCCTCCACTGGTACGCCACGCAGCTGGGCCTGGACATCCCGCCCAGCGGCGGGGCCAAGCTGTGGCAACGCGCCCGTGACCAGTTCACCGAACTCCTGGATACCTGGGACACCACGGTCTGCGCCGAGACGGGCCTGCTCGCGGTGCTCTTCCAGGGCGCGGTCACCCTCGCCGACCATTCGGCCTCGGCGCACGTCAGGTTGCAGACCCACCTGCCACTGCGACGCGACTACTGTGACCGGCTGCCCTATCGGCCCCACCCGCACCAGCAGGCGGCATCCGAGACCGAGGGGCACCTGATCGTGGTGGCGCCCACCGGTTCGGGCAAGACCGAAACGGGCCTGATCTGGGCGGCGCGACAGCTGTCGACGATGCCCGGACAACCCCGGGTCGTCTGGACCCTGCCGTACCGCGCTTCGATCAACGCGACCGCCAGGATCTTCACCCGCACGCTGCAACCGGCGCCGGGGGAGTCGGCACCCGAGATCGGCATCCTGCACGGCGCCGCAGCCCTGACCGTCCTGGCCGACGCCGTCAACGACGCCTCCACCGCGACTGCCGAAGCAGCGCGGCAGGCCACGGCACGCACCGGAGCCATGCGACTGTTCGCCCAGCGATTCCGCGTCGCCACCGCCTACCAGCTCCTGCTCGGTGCCATCGCTGGCCCGAAGTACTCCAGTGTCCTCCTTGAACAGGCCAACAGCCTGGTGATCCTTGACGAGTTGCACGCCTACGACCCGCAGACCTTCGGCAGGATCTGCGCTGCGATGCGACTATGGGAGCAGCTGGGAAGCCGCGTCGCGGTCCTGTCGGCCACCCTTGCCCCACCGATGGTCGAGTTGATCCGTCAGACGCTGGACCAGCCGGTTACGGTGCACCGCGCCCCGACGGGCACCGCACCCGATCGCCACCGACTCGTCCTCGACGAACAACCGATCACCGATCCGCGCAGCCTGGACATTTTCCGCCGCTGGCTGGTGGCGGGCCACAGTGTCCTCCTGGTCGCCAACACCGTCGCCACCGCGCAGGAGCTCTATCGCATGCTGGCACCCGACGCCCGGCATCCCGGCCGGGCCGACGACCCCGATGCGGCGATTCTCCTGCATTCTCGGTTCCGGGGCCGTGACCGTAACGCGATCGAGCAGCGGCTCCTGGCCCGCCATGGCGAACGCCAGCCACACACCCGCCCCAGGCGCGGTGGGCTGGTCGTGGCGACCCAGGTCGTCGAAGTGTCATTGCGTCTGGATTTCGACCGAGGCGCAACCGAGTTGGCGCCCATCGAAGCCGTGGCGCAACGCGCAGGCCGCGTCAACCGGCTCGGCCTGCATCCCGAGGGGCCCGTCGAGTACCGCGTCCACCGTGGTGACGACAGACCGTACGACCGGCAATCCCTGGAAGCGGCCTGGAATGCGTTGCGTGCTGCGCCAGGGCCGACCATCTCCGAGCAGACCATCGACACCTGGCTTTCCCTTGCCTATCAGACCCCCTGGGGAAAGGGGTGGGACCACCGTGCCAGGGAAAGCCGGGACGCGTTCACCCGCGATTTTTTGACCTTCACCGATCCGTTCACCGATCGCGAAGAATATGCCAGAGGACTGCGGGAATCCTTCGACACAGTCGAGGTTCTCCTTGAGCAGGACCGAAGCGAATACCAGCGACTCACCGCTGGCCCCGACGGGCATGCCCTGCTGGGCGCGGATCTCCTGATCCCGATCACCTACCGGCAGTGGCAGCGGATCGGGTCCAGCGCGGGGGCCATCGGGAAGGACCGTCATATACCAGTGATCGACGTTCCATACAGCGAGGAAACGGGCCTTCAACTGGATGCGGCCCGCCCAGCGACCACCTCACCCTCCACGGAGACCATCTTGTGAACGGCGACGAAGACGACATCGGCGGAGTCCACATCAAGTACCTGCTGCACTGCCACCGCCAACTCTGGCTCTACAGCCGCGGCTACCGTCCCGAATCCCGCAACGAGGACGTGGCCTTCGGCGAATCCGTCAACGACACCACCTACCGCCGCCACCACGAAGTCGATCTCGGTGCTGCGAAAATCGACTGGGTCACCGTTGGCGCCATCGTCCACGAGACGAAATCCTCCCGCCGACCCTCACCCCAGCACGACGCCCAAGCCCTGCACTACTGCCTGCTGCTGGCCCGCCGCAGCATCACCGTGCGGGGTGCGCACGTGCACTACCCCCTGATCCGGCGTACCACGAAACTCGCCTGGGACACCGCAGCCCGACGATCCGCCGAGGCGACCGAGGAACACGCCCGCCGGGTCATCGCCGCCGCCACACCCGCCGCCCGCCTGCCCCGCAGCAGTTGCCGGGGCTGCTCCTACCTCGACTACTGCTGGGGTGAATCATGAGTGCCGCAGGACGCTCCTACTGGCTGACCGAGCCATGCCGGATCCGGCGCGAGGACAACAGCATCCGCATCGAACGAGCCGACGGAGCACCGGTCCGGATACCGATCACCGACATCCGTGACCTGGTCACCTTCGACCACGTCGACCTCAACACCGCAGCCGTCTCCCTCCTGAGCAGACATCAGGTGGCCGTGCACATCCTCGACCACTACGGCAACTACGCCGGCATGCTCGCTCCGGCAGAGGACATGGCCTCGGCGCACGTGATCCGCGCCCAGGTCACCCTGACTGGTGATGATCACACCCGCTTGAGCGTCGCCCGCGGCCTCGTCACGGCGACTGCCGCAAACGTCGCCTGGGCGCTGAACACCGACCTGCTGGACGAACCCCTGCGTCGGCTTCCAGACCAAGTCGCGGCGTGCACCTCGACGGGCGATCTCATGGGGATTGAAGGTAACTTCCGACGTACCGCCTGGGGTGTTCTCGACACCCTGCTCCCGCCCTGGCTGCGGCTTGACGGACGTACCCGGCGACCACCCAGCAACGCCGGCAACGCCTTCATCAGCTATCTCAACGCGATCACCTACGCCCGGGTGCTCACCGCAATCCGCTGTACCCCTCTGTCGCCCGCCATCGGGTTCCTGCACGCCGACACCGACAGACGGCGCAACACGCTTGCCCTCGACCTGGCCGAGCCGTTCAAGCCCTTGTTCGCGGAACGACTGCTGCGCCGCGCCGCCGCGCAGAAGACCCTCACTGCGGGTGATTTCGTCAGCGACGTGCGAAGCGCCTCGCTGAGCCCCGCCGGGAGGAAGAAGATCGCCGTGATGGTCCGTGAGGAACTGGCAACAACCATCTATCACCGCGCGCTGCGCCGGAAGGTTTCGTATGAGGAGCTTTTGCACCTTGAGGCACTTAAGGTGGTCCATCTCTGCCTCGAAGACCAGCCCTACAAGCCGTTCCGGCCGTGGTGGTGAACGGTGTTCGTCATTCTGGTCTACGACACGGCTGCGGAAAGAAACCCGGCCGTGCTGAGAACCTGCCGTCAGTACCTTCACTGGGTCCAGCGCAGTGTCTTCCAGGGCGAACTCTCTGCGGCGCAGTATCGTAACCTGAGCGAGGCCCTCCGGCGGCAACTCGACCTGAGCTACGACAGCATCCGTGTCTATGCCATCGGATCACCCCACCTTGTGCAGATCGAGGCATTCGGAGCCGAACTTGGCCATTCAGATTCAGTGCTCTGACCAGGGCGGATACACAACCGCCGGATTGCTGCAGAAGCTCCCCGAAACGGCGTGCGAGACTGGGGCCTGACCTGCGACTTAAGGCTCGGGTCGATCATCATCCCTGGAGGGATCGCAACTCCAGCTGAAGGCCATGGCCAAGCGCGGCTTCGTGTGTCGATCATCATCCCTGGAGGGATCGCAACTGGATCGACAATCCGGCTGTATGCCGTGGCCGTCATGTCGATCATCATCCCTGGAGGGATCGCAACACGTATCCACCCTGGCGGTTGCTGACAGCGTAGTAAGTCGATCATCATCCCTGGAGGGATCGCAACCGGTCGGCAAGGGCATATCCGACACCGGCGTCGACATGTCGATCATCATCCCTGGAGGGATCGCAACGATCTCAACCCAAGCCCAGCGCGTCACCTGGCCAAGTCGATCATCATCCCTGGAGGGATCGCAACGTGGGCAGGTGTTGTGCCTGGTGAATGCGTAGCCGCGTCGATCATCATCCCTGGAGGGATCGCAACGTCTTCCGCGCCCCAACGGGCATGGTCACCTGATGTCGATCATCATCCCTGGAGGGATCGCAACATGATCGTGCCGAGGCGCTGGTCGCGCTGATAGGGGGTCGATCATCATCCCTGGAGGGATCGCAACATGGTTTCGATGATCGCGACCCACCGGGACACCATTGTCGATCATCATCCCTGGAGGGATCGCAACCGGAGCGCCTGGGTACGGGCGCGGCGGTGGGCGGGTCGATCATCATCCCTGGAGGGATCGCAACACGATCGAGGTCTGGTTGACGGCCTGGATGACGGGAGTCGATCATCATCCCTGGAGGGATCGCAACACAGTTACTTTCTGTTACGAACAGTGGTGGTGATGATGTCGATCATCATCCCTGGAGGGATCGCAACGAACCTGGCAGTCCGTTTAATGTCCGCCAACCAGTCGATCATCATCCCTGGAGGGATCGCAACGCGGTGCGTTTCAGCACATTGAACTGATCTTTCATGTCGATCATCATCCCTGGAGGGATCGCAACTGGTTCAGTTGCTCAATCAACCCGTAGTTGATCACGTCGATCATCATCCCTGGAGGGATCGCAACCTTGGCAGCCGTTTCGGTTCGGACACGGAGTAGGCCTGTCGATCATCATCCCTGGAGGGATCGCAACAAGTCAAAATCCACTGTGGTTCCCCTCCCGTCTAGTCGATCATCATCCCTGGAGGGATCGCAACACGCGCGCTCGGCCTCGCCGGAACCCGCCTCGTCCCGTCGATCATCATCCCTGGAGGGATCGCAACGACCTCGGTGCGTGTCTCCGCGTACTGCTCCACCAGGTCGATCATCATCCCTGGAGGGATCGCAACACGATGATCAGCACCAACACGTTTGCCACCGTGGGCGAGTCGATCATCATCCCTGGAGGGATCGCAACACGTTGGCCGATCCATCTGGGGTGAAGATCATCAGGTGTCGATCATCATCCCTGGAGGGATCGCAACGTCCACACCTGGGTGCCACCACGGGGCTCGTTAACATGTTGATCATCATCCCTGGAGGGATCGCAACGGGTACTCGCCGAGGATCCGCAGCACCCGGGCACGGGTCGATCATCATCCCTGGGGGGATCGCAACACCCATACTCACTGGTCATCCTCAGCTGCGGCTCGTCGATCATCATCCCTGGGGGGATCGCAACGCGATGCGGTGCCCGAGCACCCTCCACGGGTGCTGGTCGATCATCATCCCTGGAGGGATCGCAACGGTTGTGGATGTTGACCGGTTTGTTGCACGGGCGTGGTCGATCATCATCCCTGGAGGGATCGCAACCCGGAGTCGCGGCCGTCTGGCTCAACATGCCATATGGTCGATCATCATCCCTGGAGGGATCGCAACTAAGCAGACGGTCCGACCGCACCCCACACGTAGGGCGTCGATCATCATCCCTGGAGGGATCGCAACGCGAGGGCTGACATCTTCTCGGACTGCTCATAGGCCGTCGATCATCATCCCTGGAGGGATCGCAACGGTGGGAGTCCCCAGCAGCCTGGGGCGCAGCGTGAGGTCGATCATCATCCCTGGAGGGATCGCAACGTAAAACGAGAATTTCTGATAGTGCATTTTCTCACTGTCGATCATCATCCCTGGAGGGATCGCAACGTGTAGGTGTGCTGACGTACGGGGATCCTGGGCATGTCGATCATCATCCCTGGAGGGATCGCAACGCGTCCGGCACGATGCCGAGCGCGGTGGCTGAGAGGGTCGATCATCATCCCTGGAGGGATCGCAACCCCGCCCACCGTTAGCGGCAGCGTTACCACCAACGCGTCGATCATCATCCCTGGAGGGATCGCAACAGGTACCACAGGTCGGCGCGGCTGAGTCGGTCTGTTGTCGATCATCATCCCTGGAGGGATCGCAACGCATTAGTAACGACCTGGATCGCCGCAATGAACAAGTCGATCATCATCCCTGGAGGGATCGCAACACGCGGGTGCGTATGCCACTACGCACCCGCATAGGGGTCGATCATCATCCCTGGAGGGATCGCAACAGCGATGAAATCCTGCGGTCCCATGTGCTCATGAGCACGTCGATCATCATCTCTGGAGGGATCGCAACGCGGGGCAACCACCCCACGTGGCGCCGGCACCCCGTGTCGATCATCATCCCTGGAGGGATCGCAACGCGAGCGTTGCGGTTCCTGATGCTGGCGCGGTGCCTGTCGATCATCATCCCTGGAGGGATCGCAACCCTACCTGGCGACCATCAGCGGCCCGGCCTGCGACTGGTCGATCATCATCCCTGGAGGGATCGCAACGTGGTCTTCCCGGTTGCCTTGATCATTGTTCCGTTGTCGATCATCATCCCTGGAGGGATCGCAACGCGGTCCCGGTCCGCTGGGTTCTGTTTGGAGCTCTTGTCGATCATCATCCCTGGAGGGATCGCAACATCAGGACCACCGTGAGCGCGTAGCACAGCAGCATGTCGATCATCATCCCTGGAGGGATCGCAACCTGGTCACAGCGGTGAAGGCCTCGCCGATGGCGATGTGTCGATCATCATCCCTGGAGGGATCGCAACATCCATCGCAACCACGCTGGCCCGAGCGAACTCTGGTCGATCATCATCCCTGGAGGGATCGCAACGCTTCTTTGGACATTTCGGCGATGATCCATTGGAGTCGATCATCATCCCTGGAGGGATCGCAACGGGAGATCGGCGACGAGACAATGCGCCGCCGTGCTGTCGATCATCATCCCTGGAGGGATCGCAACCCGTTGCCGTAGCCCCAGCCGCTGCCGTTGCCCCAGGTCGATCATCATCCCTGGAGGGATCGCAACAGGAGATCCTGGAATTCGACCAGGTCCTCGTAGTCGTCGATCATCATCCCTGGAGGGATCGCAACACGATCTCCCCCTCGTTGGCGGTGTCGTCGAGGGTCGTCGATCATCATCCCTGGAGGGATCGCAACGTGACCAACTGGCGGATAGCCTGACGGATCGGTTCGTCGATCATCATCCCTGGAGGGATCGCAACCCGATCTCGTGGGCGGCGATCCGTGCCGCGCTCCGCGTCGATCATCATCCCTGGAGGGATCGCAACAGGATGGCACCCGTCGGGTCGACGTCGATGACCTCATGTCGATCATCATCCCTGGAGGGATCGCAACGCCATCCCGCCGGCGGCCGAGCAGGCCACGTTGCTGGTCGATCATCATCCCTGGAGGGATCGCAACAGGAGCACGGGCACCGGTTCGGACTGACCCTCGCCGTCGATCATCATCCCTGGAGGGATCGCAACAGGGGGAACCAGCGGTGATCGGCGACGGCACCACGGGTCGATCATCATCCCTGGAGGGATCGCAACCGGACATCATGGGGGCGGACCGGCGATGATGCTCGTCGATCATCATCCCTGGAGGGATCGCAACACGCGCGCCGTGGCACCGGGCCTGAGAGTTGCCTTCGTCGATCATCATCCCTGGAGGGATCGCAACGCGAAGCCCAGAAGGACACCTGACTTAGCCCGCCCAGTCGATCATCATCCCTGGAGGGATCGCAACCCGAACGTGACCTGGCGTGGGACGGCACGGCCGCTGGTCGATCATCATCCCTGGAGGGATCGCAACTCGTTCACTACGGCGGCTCTCTGCCAGGTACAGGAGGTCGATCATCATCCCTGGAGGGATCGCAACGTGGACCTGATTTTGATGTCGGTCACGGCTGTTCCTGTCGATCATCATCCCTGGAGGGATCGCAACCCGTCGGGGAACCCGCTGCTGTTCGCGGTGAACCTCGTCGATCATCATCCCTGGAGGGATCGCAACAAGGCTGGGCCGATGAGTCGGGCGGCGTGGGCGGAGGTCGATCATCATTTCTGGAGGGATCGCAACCCGCAACGTACCCGCAGTTCCGGCACATCAACGGTGTCGATCATCATCCCTGGAGGGATCGCAACGGGATCTCCACGTCTTCTCCAACCACCACGTACATCAGGTCGATCATCATCCCTGGAGGGATCGCAACCCGACACCAAACCACCAGGCTGCCGCTCCTGGCCACGTCGATCATCATCCCTGGAGGGATCGCAACTCCCACTGCTGAGGCGTCACGCTGTCTTTGAGGTACGTCGATCATCATCTCTGGAGGGATCGCAACATGTACAGGCACAGGGTTCGGAAGATTTCGGCGTCGTCGATCATTATCCCTGGAGGGATCGCAACCACGGCCCGAACGGGATGCACATGGCAGCGGGGTCAAGTCGATCATCATCCCTGGAGGGATCGCAACGGTGAACATGGCTGAGAGATAGTCGGCGTATCCACGTCGATCATCATCCCTGGAGGGATCGCAACCACCACCTGCCTGACTGCTGCTAGGCGTCTCTGGGAGTCGATCATCATCCCTGGAGGGATCGCAACATCGCGTTCGCCACAGCAACGACCGAGTTCCTTGCCGTCGATCATCATCCCTGGAGGGATCGCAACGGCAGGTGGGTGTCCCCGGCACAGCCGATGCCGTTCGTCGATCATCATCCCTGGAGGGATCACAACCGGCGCATCCCGCGAGTTCTTGCAGCACTATTTTTTGTCGATCATCATCCCTGGAGGGATCGCAACCCCATGATGTTGGCGGGGATGACGGTGGATGGTCCTGTCGATCATCATCCCTGGAGGGATCGCAACTAGTGGCGGAGTACGCGGGTGAGGTTGTTCCAGCCGGGTCGATCATCATCCCTGGAGGGATCGCAACCCGATCTCGTTTCTGGCGATTTTCGTGTTGTCTGCCGTCGATCATCATCCCTGGAGGGATCGCAACTACACCTGGCAGCCGCTGTGTGGTGGGCACCGGGCCTGTCGATCATCATCCCTGCCTGGAGGGATCGCAACATCAGCATGGCTCCGCACCAAGCGCACCGTTGGCTGTCAATCATCATTCCTGGAAAGATCACAGCGTCTGCCCCTCCCAGGCGGCCGGTACAGCAGGCGGCTGGCTGGATCTGGCTCGGTCTGGACGAAACCGTTGGCGAGATACCCGGGGAGGAGACGTTCGTCGCGGGCGACGGCGGCG
>JAFGOK010000536.1 GCA_016926535.1 Micromonosporaceae bacterium
CAGACGGCGGCGAGGACCGTGCCGAGTAGGACGGCGTAGCGGAAGAGGAGGAACCGCACCCGGCTGATCGGATTGGCCAGGTAGAGGTCAAGAACTCCCTCCTCCTCAGCGACCGCAATACCCCGATTGCCCAGGGTGATGGCGAAGACGATGAGCAGGATCGGGGCGATCGAGCCATAGATCACGGCTTCGAGAAACCCCACGCCGGTCTGGAAATCGGCGAAGCCGAAGGCCGTGCGGATCCCCTCCGGGATTGCCTCCATCTTGGCCTCGGTCAGTTCCTCGAACCGGCCGTAGAACGACAGGTACAGCGCCGCATAGCAGGCGAGCCCGACGAGCCAGCCGATGGCCAGCCGGCGCTGGTCCCGCAGGGTCTTACCGATCAGACTCGGCATCGGGGTTGCCCTCCTGCTCGTAGTAGTAACTGAGGAACGTCTCTTCCAGGTCGGGTTCTGTGCTGATCAGATCGACCACGGTGTGCCGGGCGGCGGCCTTGACCAGCGGATCCAGCCGACCGTCCATGGAGCAACGCAGGACCGGTCCATCGATCCGGAGGTGGGAGATCCCCTGGACGCTCGCGAAGTCCTCTTCCGGGACCGGGGCGTCGAAGTGCACCTCGACATTGCGGATGGCCCGCTTCCCCAGGGACTCGACCTTCTCGAGGGCGACCAGCCGCCCGTCCCGGACGATGCCGACGCGGTCGGCGGCATGCTGGACCTCGGCGAGGATATGCGACGACATGAAAATCGTCTGCCCCGCCGCCCTGGTCTCCCGGACGAGCTTCTGGAACTCCTGCTGCACCAGCGGATCGAGGCCGACGGTCGGCTCGTCCAGGATCAGCAGATCCGGCTGGTGCATGAACGCCTGCACCAGGCCGACCTTCTGCTTGTTGCCCTTGGACAGCCCCCGGATCCGGCGGGTGAGATCGAGATCGAACCGGGCCGCCAGGTCCTCGATCCGGCTACGGGTCACCCCGCCCCTGGCACCGCCGAGGTAGGCCAGGAACTGGTCGACCCGGTCGGGGCCGGAGAAGCGCAGCTCCCCTGGGAGATATCCGAGCCTCCTCCGGAGGGCGACTCCGTCCGCCCTCGGATCGGCGCCGAACACGCGGACGGTCCCCCTCGTCGGGCGGATGAAGTCGAGCATGAGTCGGATCGTCGTTGTCTTGCCAGCACCGTTCGGCCCGAGGAACCCGAAGACCTCCCCGGAGCGCACGTCGAGCGTCAGGTCCTCAAGACCCCGGTGCGGGCCGTAGTACTTGGTCAGACCCTCGGTCTGCACGGCGAACACCACGCTGAACACCCCTCCCACCTGGCCTGGTCAGGTCAGCGGCCGCACGCCGGTGCCCGGCGCGGGTCCGCGGGTGGTTGGCCGCCAACCACTCAGGTAAGCATCCTCGGGGATGGGCGGGAGGTTCCAGGGCCGAAACCGGCAACCTGTGGTGCCCGCGATGGCTCTCATCCGGCAACCGGACCCGGCAAACGCCAGGTGTCAACGGTCACCAGGGCGGTCGGGTGGCTCGCAGCCATCTGTGGGGCCGGTGAGAGTCGAACTCACACTGGCGCGGACCTAAACCGCGTGCCTCTGCCATTGGGCTACGGCCCCAGACGTCCTGCTGCGTTGCCCGATGGGGCGTTGCCTGTGACGTCGCTCTACGATAGCCGACCCCGCAGCGGGGGACGTCGAGCACCTGGCCGCAGGAGGGCGGCGGTCATCGGGTGACCAGAGCCCGCCTGAGGCCAGGTGCGTTCGTACTCTTCGGGGGTTTCCGTCCGAGCGCTCAGCCGCCGATGGCAGCGGTCAGGTTGGCGATCGACGGGTCGGTCATCTGCTTGCCATCGACGAAAATCGTCGGAGTGCCGCGGAGCTTGCGGTTCTCGAAGTTCCTGTTGAGCTGCTTCGTCCAGGTCTTGTACTTGCCGTCCTTGACGCACTGCCCGAAGGAGTCGCCCAAGCCAACGGTCTTGCCCATCTCGATCAGCTCGGCGTCGCTGGGGCCAGCGGTGTTCTCAGCGGGCTGGTTGACATACAGCGCGTGGTTGTACTCGTGGAATTTGCCGCCCTCGGCAGCGCAGCCAGCCGCCGCGGCAGCCCGGGTCGAATACTCGTTCTTGGAGTAGTTGTCGAGGACCGCGACCGGGTATTGAATGATTTTGACCTTCTTGGCGGCGACCCACTGGTCGAAGGTGTCCCTGGTCGCGGTCTCGACGCTCCGGCAGATCGGGCACTGGTAGTCGGAGAAGACCTCGATGGTGTGCGGCCCCTCGCCGACGGCGAACGCGAGGCCCTTGGACTGGTCGTCCGAATAGGTCCCGGGTGGCGTGTTGTACCGGTCGTCTTCCTGGCTGCTGTACACCAGCCAACCCGCCGCTCCGGCGACCGCGATCGCGACGACCGCGCCGAGGGCCGTCCACAGCTGCCTGCGCCGTCGCCGTTCCTTGGCGAGTTGCTCACGAACGACCTTCGCCGCCGCCTGCTTCTGGCTATACCGCTTGCTCACTCATTCTCCTCGGGACCTGCCAGACAAGCGTCCAGCGAGTATCTGGTACGGGGGAAGACCACAAGAAACGCCGTCAGACCGAACAACAGGGTGTCCCGGAAAATCTCGGAGGCATAGCGAGTGTCCTCAGGGGCGACCTGCCCACCCTCGCCGAAACAGCCGCAGTCGATGGTGAGCCCACGGGCCCAGGCCTGGGCGATCGCCGTGATGAAGACGAGGTACATCAGCCCGTTGACGAACGCGACGACCCGGGTCGCCAGTCCGACCAGGAGGAGCACCCCGACCATGATCTCCATGAACGGGAGTACTGCTCCGACGAACCGGCCGAGCTCGATCGGCAGCACGTCGTAGGCGTTGGCGGCCCTGCCGGATTCGGCGAGGTCGCCCACTTTCAGCGCTCCGGCGACGATGAACACCCCGGCCAGGATGAGCCGTGCCAGGGTCCCGAACCAGGGGCCGAACACAGGCCAGCGCTGGCGGAGCACGGCGATGATTCGCTTCCCCAGCGGGCGGGCCGATGCCGTGTCACCCGCGACGTTCGTTGCGCGTACGGTCTCCACGGGACCAGAGCGTACGCGTTGTGCCGCTGTTGCGGCAGCCTGCCCGGTGTCCCAGCACGCCAGGAAGAGGCATTCGGGGATCATCCTCAGGTGGTCGGGACCGTTACCGACGTCATTCAATGCGGCGAGTCTTTCACCGCGCTTTCAGCGCCGGGGTGCGGCGGACCCTCTGCCGCCGGCCGTGGAAATCGCGTCACTCCTTGCGGCAGTCGTCCGTTGCGTGTCGTGGGGGGCAAAAACGGCGAGAGATCCCCAAAATTAGTTCAATGCCATGTTCCATACTTATTGGGACCGTGCGGGCTCGTGGAGTGCGCGCAGTGCGGCACAGCCAGCGTCGCTGAGAGAGGGGTCACCATGCGGACCATGGCGGTACGCTTCACCCGCGTCATCGTTGGCGTGTTGCTCGTCCTCGTTTCCTATCCCGCTGTTCTCGCCAGCGGAGGACTGTGGCTCGCCGCTGGGCACAGGGACGCAACCGGCGCCTACCACGCGGTGACCCAGGAGCTGCGCACCGACGGGTATGCCCTGGTCGTGGACGACATTGACGCGTTGCTGCGGGAGGACATGCCGCTCGCACGGGGCGGCCAGACCGAACTGCGGCTGTCGGTGGTTGGACCTGGTGGCCCGCTGTTCCTCGGCCTCGGGCCGTACGCGGCGGTTCGGAGATATCTCGCAGGCAGTTCCTACACCAGGATCGACCGCGTTCGCCCAGCGATGGGCAGATGGCCGGTGGACCTCACCGAGACCGCAGGACCGGCGACGCCGACTGGGCTTCCGTTCGGTCAGGATTTCTGGGTCGCGGCAAACACCGGTCTCACCAGGAACGGGATCGTCGAAGACGCGCTGAGATGGACGCCGGCCGCAGTGAGGGGGCAGCGGCTCGGGCTGGTCATCATGAATGCCGACGCCTCGCCCGGGATCGAGGTGCGCGTTGCCGCAGCGGTCCACCCACAATGGCTGGCTCCAATGGCCTGGGGCTTGATCGCTGTCGGGGTGATTCTGCTGCTCCTGGGAATCGCGTTGATCGCGTGGCCGTTGTCACCGCGAAAGACCGTCTACCTCATTGACGGCGAGGGTCTTCCAGCCCTGGTCAACCGGCTTGGGCTGGAATCACAGGCGGGGCAGGAAATCGCCGGGGGCGAGCCAGCCAGCGGTCACCCCGGTGAGGATGCGGCGGGTACCCCACCGGACACCCCAGACCACGAGACGGACGACGGGGATGGCGGGGACAGCGGGGACAGCGGGGACAGCGGAGGTGACGTTCGCGGCGGTGGCGGCGCTGGCGGTGCGAACGGCGCTGGCGGTGCGAACGGCGCTGGCGGTACGGCCGTACTCGCCAGCGCTGTCAGGGCGGGCAGGCCGGCAGTGGTCAATGGCGCGGTCAGGAATCCCAGCCCCTGGTCGCCGGTGACGACCGTGCCGACGCGCCGCGCCGAACCGCGAACATGGTCGGCCCTGCTCGCCTCCGCCCG
>JAFGOK010000537.1 GCA_016926535.1 Micromonosporaceae bacterium
CGATCCGATCTTCGGGGAGTCCCGTTGTCATATTCAAGATCTCACAGGCCTTGATTTCACGCCGACCGTCCTAACGCAACGGTGTTGGCAGGCACTACATACCCACGGTGGGAACCCGGTCGACCACGCCGACCAACTCACCCGCCTGCTGGCGATCATGCGGCTGCCGTTCGTGTCGGTCTGGGTGATCCCCCCCGACGCCCAGCGGTACGCGATTGCCACCATCGGATTCCGGATCTTCGGCGACACCGCCGTCGCGCTGGACACCGGCGTGATACGAAGCCCGACCAGACGCCCGGCCACGTCCAGCGGGTACCCGGCCGCGCTGGTCACCGCTGATTCCTGGACGCCGACGACGAGACAGCCGTTCGGGAACCCCGCGGGCGCACACAGGCCGCCGTCAGCCGCCTGTGTGTGCCCGCATTCACACGTGGTGGATCGACTTGGCGTAGGCGGCCTCTGGATTCAGCAGCCCCGCAGGTCACGCCGCGCATCTCGTACTCCGGTCTCCGGCGCTACCTCGGCCTGGTGCGTTGTCCGTTCACACAATCGCCTCTCGCAGCGGTTTGTGTGGGTTGTGTGCCTGGATCCAACGGGCGGTTGTGACGGTCAATCGATGGATCGACGGCTGCGCGAGCGGCTCGACCTGTCGTAGGCCGGGCGGACGGGCAGCGTCGGATCGAGGTGGCGGCTCTGGCTCGCTCATGGTCGGGCGGTCGACAGGGCAACGTGGCAGAGAAGGGCGGGATGGTGCGTCGGGTGTGGTTCTTCCAGCCGCGCACCCGGGCGAAGGCGAACTACGCCAATGCCGACGGGGCCGAGCAGGTCTGGCCGCCGTGGTTCGCGGGATTCCTCGCAGGCGCGGCGCACGCCGTCGGCCTGGAGGCCCGCCTGGTCGACGCCCGCACCGATCCCGGCTGGCAGCGGGTGGTCGCGGGCCTGGGCCGGGAGGACGTCGTGGCCGTCAGTGTCATGACCGGAGCGGCGATCATCGACGCGATCGTGGCGTCTGAGATGGTGCGTGAGCAGGGCGGGTTCGTGGTGTGGGGCGGTCCGCACCCCACCCTGTTTCCCGAGCAGACCCTGGCGCAGTCCCCGGCACATGCGGTGGTCCCTGGGTTCGGGTTCGCCGGTCTGCGCCTCCTGCTGGGGCACCTGACCGGTGCCGGCGCGCCGCCGGGGCGGACGGCGACGGTCCTGGTCAAGGACGGATGTTCCTGGAGGGGGTCCCTCGGCACGCCCCGGGGCCGGGGCGGGGTGCTCCGGGCCGTCGATGTGGAGCCGGACCTGGACCTGGTCGGCGATTGGGGGCCCTACGTCAACGCGGACGCGGCGATCTCCCCGAGGACGGTCAACTACGTGACCTCCGAGGGGTGCCTGCGGCGGTGCACGTTCTGCTCGGAGCCCAGGACCTCGGCCAACACCTGGTACGTACGCGACGTCCACCAGTCGGTGGCGGTGGTCGAGGACCTGGTGCGCCGGTCGCGGGCGGGTGGGGTGAAACTCCACGACCCGAACTTCTTCCACGATCCGGTGCGGGCCGGGTTGTTCGCCAACCTGTTCGCCGAGACGGTGGGTCTGCCCTGGGCCGCGAGTCTGCACCCGGCGGACCTGGCGGCCATGGGTGACCGGCAGTTGCGTCACCTGGCGGCCCAGGGGCTGTGCCGGGTCCTGGTCGGGTTGGAAACCCCGGTGCCGGAACTGGTGCGGCTGGCGGGCAAACGCTACGACCCGGCCGTGATCCCCGTGCTGGCCGGGCGTTTGGCCCAGGCCGGGATTCGGGGGATGTTCACGTTCATCGTCGGCTGGCCCGACGCTCCCGCCGAGCACTACGACCAGACCATCGCCTGCGCTCACCAGATCCGGCGGGTGTGGGACGAACACCAATGCAAGATCCATTTCTTGGAGCCGTGGCCCGGCACCCCCGTCCACCGGCTCCTGGTTCGCCGGGGTGGGCTGGCCTCTCCGCAGACCCTGCGGGAGTGGTCGCGGATCGACTACTACCAGGCGCAGTACGCGGCCCTGCACGACGAGCGGTACACGACGGTCGTGCGTGAGGCCAACGCGGTGCTGTCGCCCTATGTGGAGGCATGAAATGTCGATGAGCGATCCGAGCGATCCGATGCCCGATGAGCAGTTGCGGTTCCTGCGGGCGTCGGTATCCGACCGCTGCGACCTGGCCTGCGTCTACTGTCCCAAGGCCAGCGGCATGGAAAACCACGTACCCGACCACCTACGCGAGCGGGTGCTGACCCCGCAGGCGTACGCGACCAATCTCGACCGGATCGCCGCCACCGGCGAGATCCGGGGGATCTCGTTCACCGGTGGGGAGCCGACCCTCAATCCGTACCTGCCGGATCTGGTCGCCCACGCCCATACCCGGTTCGAGCGGGTGGAGTTGACCACCAACGGCCGCTGGCTGGGTTCGATGCTGGATCGGCTCGTCCCCTACCTGCACGTGGTGAAGGTGTCGCTGGACGCCGCCGACCCCGAGGTGGCGCGGCGGATCAGCCGGGGCCGGGCCGACGCCCACCAGGCCGCCGTCGAGGCGATCCGGATGGCGGCCGACGCCGGACTGACGGTGGGCGTGAACGTGGTCGCCATGCGCGACAACCTCGACCAGTTGGCCGGGATCGTCGACCTGGTCCGGGGGCTGCGGGTTGACGCGCCGGGGCGGCTGTACGTCAGTGTCCTGGACCTGTACCACACCCCGGAGACCCACCAGGTGTGGGCGCAGCAGTACGTGCCCATCGAGACCGTGGTCGCGGCGCTACGCCGACGGCTGGGGCCCGGGCAGCGCCAGGACCGCAAGGGCTGCGAGATCCACTGGTTCGACGACGCCGGATTCCAGATCCGGGTCAAAAGCAGTTCGGCCTACACCTACCGGGC
>JAFGOK010000538.1 GCA_016926535.1 Micromonosporaceae bacterium
ACACCTACCGACACACGTGACGCCGCACGCGCGATGGCGCGTCGCAGACGACCGGCGTCGGTGACGCCCAGCTCGGACTCCCGGTCAGCCGCAGGGCGCCACCACGTGACTGGTGTCGTGGGTGACCGTCCCGTCGGCGGCGGCGGTCATCCCTGATCAGGACAAACCGAGGTCACGCTCGAACGCGGCAGCCTCCAGCCGCTCCTTGATCGTGGTCAGGAAGCGAGCAGCATCGGCGCCGTCCACCAGCCGGTGGTCGTAGGACAGCGCGAGGTAGACCATGGACCGCGGTGCGATGATCTCCCCGAGATCCGGATGGTTGACCACCACCGCCCGCTTGACCACCGCCCCGGTACCAAGGATCGCCACCTGCGGCTGGTTGATGATCGGTGTGTCGAACAGGGCCCCGCGGCTGCCGGTGTTGGTCAGGGTGAAGGTCCCTCCCGCCGCCTCGTCCGGGGAGAGCTTCATGCCCCGGGTCCGCTCCGCGAGGTCGGCGATCCGGCGGGCCAGCCCGGGAAGGTTGAGGTCGCCAGCGTTGTGAATGACCGGAACCATCAGGCCCCGCTCGGTGTCGACGGCGATACCGAGGTGTTCTGCCTCGTGGTAGGTCACCGTGCCGGCATCGAGATCGAGTTGCGCGTTGAGTTTTGGGTGGACCCGCAGCGCTTCGACGCACGCCAGGGCGAAGAAGGGCAGGAACGTCAGCTTGACACCGTGCACGCTGGCGAACTCGTCCTTGGTCCGGGCACGCAGTTGGGCGATACGTGTGACATCGGCCTCGACGACGGTCGTCAGCTGGGCAGAGACCTGCAATGACTCGACCATTCGCCGAGCGATGAGCGCCCGCAACCGGGTCAGCGGCTCCGTCCGCCCGCGCCCGGCAGCCGCGCTTGGAGCAGCCGCGCTTGGAGCAGCCGCGCTTGGAGCAGTTGCGCTCGGGGTAGCTGCTGCGGACGTGCCAGTCTCGGACGGGATGGCCCCAGACGGGCCAGCAGCCGGCACTGGGGCGGCCCGCCCCTGCCGGCGCACGACAGAGTCGAGGACATCCTGCTGGCGGATGCGGCCGTGCGATCCAGTCCCAGTGATGGCTCCCAGGTCGATCCCGTGGGTCGCCGCGAGCCTGCGGACCAGGGGCGTTACATAGACCGACGAACTGTCGGGCGGCGTTGCCTGGCCCGCTGCCTGCTCCGGCGTTGCGGTGCCGACTGCCTGCTCCGGCGTTGCGGTGCTGACCGTGGCCAGCCCGAGGACCGCGAGCACGGCTCCGACCTGGGCGGTCTCGTCCTGCTCCACCGTGATGGACAGCAGCACGCCGGTGGCGGGGGCGGGGATTTCGGTGTCGACCTTGTCGGTGGAGACTTCGAGCAGGGGTTCGTCCTGCTGGACTCGGTCGCCGACTGATTTGAGCCACCGGGTGACCGTCCCCTCGGTCACGGACTCACCCAGCGCCGGCATGGCCACGTCAAGGGTCGCTTGGCCCGACGGCACGTCGGCGGCGGGTTCCACCGGGGGCGTCGCGGAGGTGGAGGGCGTCGTGGAGGTGGGAGGCGTCGCGGTGGCGGGCTGCGCTGTAGTGACCCCTTGCTCCGCGGGCTCCGTTTGCCCCTCCTGCTCCGTTTGCTCCCCGTCCTGCGCGATCACGGCAAGGTCCGCGCCGACGGCGACGGTCTCGTCCTCAGCGACGAGGATCTGCGTGATGATGCCGGTGGCGGGGGCGGGGATTTCGGTGTCGACTTTGTCGGTGGAGACTTCGAGGAGGGGTTCGTCCTGCTGGACTCGGTCGCCGACTGATTTGAGCCACCGGGTGACCGTCCCCTCGGTAACGCTTTCCCCAAGTTGCGGCAGAGTGACCGATACCGGCATCTGATGACTCCTCGTCGTCCGGGACGCTGCGGATGGATCGTTGACTGGTTGCCGGCTCAGCCGTGGACATGCAGCGGCTTGCCGGTCAGGGCGAGGTGGGCCTCGCCGAGAGCCTCGTTCTGGGTCGGGTGCGCATGGATCATCCTGGCGACGTCCGAAGGGTAGGCCTCCCAGCTGTAGATCAGCTGCGCCTCTCCGATCAGCTCGCTGACCCGGTCACCCACCAGGTGGATCCCGACGACTGGGCCGTCGACGATGGACACGACTTTGACGAATCCCTGGGTCTTCAGGATGTTGCTCTTCGGGTTGCCGCCGAGGTCGTAGGTGACGGTCCGAACCGCCTCGCCGTAGCGTTCCCTGGCCTTCGACTCGTTGAGGCCGACCGATGCCACCTCTGGCATCGTGTACGTCACCCGCGGGATCGCCTCGTCGTCGATTGGCTCCGGGCGCAGGCCGGCAAAGTCCTCCGCCAGGAAGATGCCCTGCGCGAAACCTCGATGGGCCAGCTGGACCCCAGGCACGATGTCCCCGACGGCCGCGACCCCGGGGGCCGTCGTGCGCAGCCGCTCGTCGGTGACGACGAAGCCCCGATCCAGCCGGATGCCCTGCTCTGCGTACCCCAACTGATCGGTGACCGGTCCACGGCCGACGGCGACGAGCAGGACCTCCGCTTCGATGGTCTCGCCCCCGGCGATCGTGACCCGAACGCCACGGTCTGTGGACTCGACCCCCTCGAAGGGGCGCCCCACCTTGAGCGTGATCCGCCGCTTCCGGAACGCCCGCTCCAGGGCCTTCGAACTCGCCTCGTCCTCACCGGCGATGAGGCGGGGGAGCGCCTCGACGATCGTGACCTCGGCCCCGAAGGACCGCCACACGCTGGCGAACTCGCAGCCGATGACTCCGCCGCCGAGGATGACGGCAGAGGCGGGAACGCGGTCGAGAGCCAGGGCGTGCTCACTGGTGATGACCAGCTGCCCGTCGACCGCCAGGCCGGGGAGGGTCTTCGAGTAGGAGCCAGTGGCGCAGACCAGATGACGCCCGGTGTGATGCTGGCCGGCCACCTCGACGGTCCGGGGGGCGACGAGCCGGCCGGCACCGTGGACCATCGTGATCCCGCGGGACCGGATGAGCCCCTCAAGCCCTCGGTATGCTCTGGCGACGATGCCGTCGCGATAGGTGCCGACCGCCGCCATGTCAATCCCGCTGAAGCTGGCGAGGACGCCGTACTCTCCAGCCGATCGGGTGTTCTCGGCGATCTCGGCGGCATGCAGGAGCGCCTTGGTCGGGACACAGCCGCGGTGCAGGCACGTGCCCCCGACCTTGTCCTTCTCGATCAGGGTCACGGTCATGCCCAGCTGGGCCGCACGGAGCGCTGTAGCGTACCCCCCGCTTCCTCCACCAAGGACGACAACATCCGAGGTCTGCCCGGTCGCGAGAGTTGCAGAATCGGCCACCAAATCCCCCTCATCACCGTGCGTTGATCGCCCGGTTGCAGCAGCCGGCTTGTGGTCGGCGCTTCGCCCTGTGGGACCGTCAGACGATCGGACGGTCCCCAGCTATCTTGACACTCAGTTATGTCCTCGGCGAGGCGAATGGCGGGGTGACGCCCCGCACGATTTGGGTTCGGATGCTGTGGGAATACCGGTGAGCGCCGGTACGACGTACCCTGGCCGCAATCGAGGATGGAAGCTGCGCGGGGAGGTGGCCGTCAGTGGCGTGGTTTCGCCGACGGAAGGAGCCAAAGGCCGCTGGCGGGCGGGCAGCGGGACGGGAGGACCTTTCGCACCTGGAGCAGTTCGTCCGCAGCCGGAGAGGAGTCGAGGGGTTTGTCGAGCCGAAGACGACGGTGACCGAGACGACCCTGCTGCTGGTCGCCTGGGACGGGGAGTGGACGCGGCGGCGGGTCGCAGGCCCGGAGGCCGCCAGGCACTTCGGCAACCGCCTCGCCATTCCGGTCTATGACGTCGCCCTCGTCGGATACCCGAGGCGGATGCGGGAGTACAACGCCCGCCGCAAACGCGGTTCCGAGCAGCGTCCGCCGGAACAGGGGACGCAGGGGTAACGCAGACCGGCCCCGCGTCCCTTCCCGTTCCACGGTGGTTACTCGGCCAGCGGCCGGGCGGCCAGATCCTCGATGAGGTCGATCAGGGTCCGGACCGGCACGCCGGTTGCGCCCTTCGCCCAGTCTCCGGATGCCTCCCCCCGGTGGTACGAGGGGCCGGCGATGTCGATGTGCGCCCACGGGATGCCCTCCGGGACGAACTCGGAGAGAAACACTCCGCCTTGGAGCATGTGCCCACCTCGGTCCATGCCCGAGTTGACCTGGGAGATATCGGCGACATCCGATTCCATTCCGGTGCGGACATCCTCCGGAAGCGGCATCGGCCATGCTGGCTCACCGGTACGCTCACCAGCGACTTTCACCCGGTCGCACAACTGTGGGGTCCCCATGACGCCGGCGACCCGCTGGCCGAGCGCGACGATCTGGCCGCCGGTCAGGGTCGAGGTCTCGATGACGCAGTCTGGCGAGGACTCACAGGCCAGGGCGAGGGCATCAGCAAGGATCAGGCGGCCCTCCGCATCGGTGTTCAGGACTTCGACGTGCTTACCGGACCTCATGCGCAGCACGTCGCCTGGCCGGTAGGCCGTTCCGGACGGCATGTTCTCCGCGATGGGCACGAACGCCGTCACCGAGACGGGCAGCCGTAGCCGCGCGATGGCCACCATGGTCGCGGCGACGGCCGCGGCCCCGGCCATGTCGGACTTCATCTCCCACATGTTCATCGCAGGCTTGATCGACAGGCCTCCACTGTCGAACGTGATGCCCTTACCCACCAGGGCGATCGTCGACGCGGACTCGTTCGGGCGGTAGCTGATACGCACCAGCCGGGGGGGCTGCGAGGACCCGCCACCGACCGCGAGGATGCCGCCGAATCCGCCCTCTGCCAGGGCGTTTTCGTCCATGATCTCGACGTCCAGGCCAGCAGCAGTGGCGGCCTGCCCGATCGCCTCGGCGAACTGTGGCGGTCGTTGCTCGTTCGGCACGGTGTTCACCCAGTCCCTGGCCAGGGTAACGGCCGCGGTGACGACGCTGGCCCGAGCCGCCTCGGCGGCACCGTCATCCAGTGCGGAGCCGGCGATACACAGGGTGACGGTGCCGACCGGCGTGCGCCGGCCCCTGGGCGGTCGGGAGTGGTATCCGGAGAACTGGTAGGTGCCGAGCAGGCACCCTTCCGCCACGGCCCGGATGGCGTCTCTGTCCATGATCGGCATGGCGACCGCGACGGTCTCCGATCCGGCCAGCGCCCGGGTCGCGGCAGCGATGGCCCTGCGGAGGATCGCGCCGTGGTCTGGGAGCGCGCTGGCCTTGCCGAGGCCGACTGCTGCGACCAGGGGAGCGGTCACCGCGCCCAAGGACGCGATCTTCGTGACTTCGGATGGCTCGCCGGTGGCTCCGAGGAGTCTCAGCGTCTCGACCAGGCTCGGACCCCGGCCACCAAAAGCCTCCGCGACGGTCCTTGCTCCATCTGCGAGTACGAGGGGTTCGGATGCGTCATCCTCGGCCTGGTAGATGCCGATGACGACGGCGTCGGCGGGGAACCTGGCCGGGTCGACGTCGGCCAGTCGTAGTTCTGTCACGAGAGCTCCAATGATCGGGTGTCGCACCCGATGCTAGCGGCCGTGATGGGCTGTACGTTGCCATCCATGACGCAATCCTTGCTCCGCTCGGCTCTCCACGACCGGCATGCCGCGCTGGGCGCGAAGTTCGCGGCCTTCGGCGGGTGGCACATGCCGGTCGAGTACGCCGATGGGGGCGTGCTCGCAGAGCACGCCGCAGTCCGGGAATCCGTCGGGATATTCGACGTTTCCCACCTCGGCAAGCTGGTGGTACGTGGGCCGGGGGCCGTGGCATACCTCAACCGGTGCTTCACGAACGACCTGGATGGTATTGGAGATGGGCAGGCGCAGTACACCCTCTGCTGCGATGAAACCGGCGGGGTGATTGATGACCTGATCGTCTACCGCATGGCGGGCAGCGAGGTGCTCTGCATTCCCAACGCGGCGAACGCGGGGACGGTCGCGGCCATGCTGCGGGGCAATGCCCCGGCCGGAATTGAGATCGTTGACCGGCATACCGACCTCGCGATCATCGCGGTGCAGGGACCGGCCTCGGCCCACCTGCTCCAGGCGATCGGGTTCCCGGTCCGGCATCAGTACATGGGGTTCGTTGTCCGGGGAGCAACCGTCGTGTGCCGTACCGGCTACACCGGAGAGCATGGCTACGAACTCGTCGTCCCGGCGGAGTCGAGCGGTGAGCTGTGGGACCGGCTGCTTGCCGCGGGCGGGGCGTTCCGGGCGCTGGCCTGCGGGCTCGGAGCCAGAGACACCCTGCGCACCGAGATGGGGTATCCGCTGCACGGGCAGGATCTCTCCCGCGAGATCGGTCCGCTCCAGGCTCGGATCGGATGGGCGGTCGGATGGTCCAAGGCCGAGTTCTGGGGCAGGCGGGCGCTGATCGCTGAGCGTTCGGCCACGCCAGACCGGCGGATGTTCGGCATTGAGACGCTGACGAGGGCGGTTCCTCGCCCGGGGATGGCCGTCCACAGCGGCGGCGTTCGTGGCGAGGGCGGCGCTGGGGCTCAGATCGGTACGGTGACCAGCGGGACGTTCTCCCCGACCCGGAGGGTCGGGATCGCCCTCGCTCTGCTGCGGTCGCCGACCGACTGGTCGTTCGGCGATGAGGTCGCGCTGGACATCCGCGGCCGGCGGGTCGCCGCGCTGCTGGTCAAGCCCCCATTTGTGCCGTCCAAAGTGCACTGATCTCGGCCTGGGGTGACGCTGCCTGGGGTGACGCTGCTCACGCCCCGGGGCCGACGGCCAGGACCAGCAGGGCCAACGTACTGGTGACCTCGATGGCGGCGCCGAGGACATCTCCGGTGATACCGCCCAGCCGGCGCACGGTGTGGCGGACCAGTAGCATGCACAACCCCAGTGCTCCAGCGACGGCGAGTGGCCCCTGCCAGGGGCGTTCCGGGACCGCTGGGATCGCGAGGAGGGAGAGCCCGAGAGCGGCGATCACGACGGTCGGCGTCGCGACGGTCTCAGCGACGAGCACCCCGAGCCCGGTGTCCCGGGCAGCCGGGATGCCTCGACGGCAGGCCAGCGCGGCACTGGCCCTGCCGGTCGCGGCGGCGGCGGCGACCGCGGCGACCGCGGCCAGTGGTGGGCGGGCCAGGATACTCGTGACGCTGGCGACCTGGATCAGCAGCGCCAGCACAATGGCAACGACGCCGAACGGCCCGACGTCAGACTTCTTCATGATTTCCAGTGCCTCGCCGCCGCTGCGGTAGGAACCGAGGCCGTCCGCCGTGTCCGCGAGCCCGTCCAGGTGCAGCGCTCGGGTGAGTATGGCCGCGCCGGTGACGACGACTGCGGCGGCCACCAACGGACTTGACCCGGCAGCGACAAGCCCTGCGCCGAGGGCAGCGACCGACGCGCCGAGCCCTGCGCCGATCGCCGGGGCCAGCGACATTGCGACTCCGGCGGCGCGCCGATTCACCCGATCCACCCGCGCGGGGAGAACGGTGAGCATGCTCACCGCGAGGCGGAGACCGGCAAAAAATGCCGACTGCCCAGCTGGCGTACTCATGGTTCGCCAGCCTGCTCAGGCTGCTGCTCTGCGGGCTCGGGCTGCTCAGGCTGCTGCTCTGCGGGCTCGGGCTGCTCAGGCTGCTGCTCTGCGGGATCTGGCACCTCGACCATCGCGGCGATCCGAAGGGCAGTCTGGATCACGGGAAGAGCGGTCAGCGCGGCACAGCCCTCCCCAAGCCCGAGACGCAGGTCGACGATCTGGTGCAGGTCGAGCACGGTGGCGGCGAACTCGGTCGTTGGGTGTCCACCGTGGTCGAGGAGCAGGATCCACCGGGGCGTCGCTGCGGCGAGGTCCCGGGCGATGAACGCCGCAGCGGCCCCAACCGGCCCGTCGATGAGGACTGGCGTGCGCCGGCTCGCGGCGCCGAGCATGATCCCGGCAGCGACAGCGATGTCGCCCCCACCGACGGCAGCGAGCATCGATCGTCCGGTGCGGAACCGCTGGCGGGTCCGGTGCAACGCATCCCTGAGGGCGACACACCACCGCATCCACGACGCGTCGTCAATCGTGCCATCGGCGTGAGCGGCTCTGGGGATCAGCGAGGCCGGCTCGCCTCCGGCGAACATCACGCAGACCGCGGTCGCTGCGACGCTCGAACCCGCCCCGCAGGAGGCGACAACGAGCAGGTCGGCGCCGGCGTCGATGGCGTTGTCCGCCAGCCGCCGCCCGGCGGCCAGCGCGAGGTCGACCTCGTGGCTGGTCAGGGCATCCTGGGTCTCGATGGCGGCGGACGCCGGGCAGTCGACCCCGGTGATCGGAATCCTCGCCTCCGCGGCGAGCAGAGCAAGAACGCCCTGCCCGGCCAGGGCATCGGCCAGGCGCCGTTCGGAGTGCTCCGGCCTGGTCCCCGCGCTGATCGCGCCTTGGTGGTCGCCGCGCAGCAGGAACATCCGGATGTCCCGCCACGGGGCAGGTGCGGCAGTGCCCTGGGCGCAGGCAGCGAAGCGGACCAGGGCGGTGAGCGCGCCCAGCCCGGGGCCGTCAACGTCGAGGTGTCGCAGCCGGGCGGCAGCCTCTTCGGCCAGCGCCTCGTCCAGGACGGGCACGTCGAATGCTGCCGGGTCAGGCGATGGTTCCTCGGTCGCAGGTTCCTCTGCGGCGAACTCCCCGGCGGCCGGCTCCGCGACGAGGCGTTCGATGGTGACCAGCTCCGCTGAGGCCTGGGCGGGCCCAGCCAACTCGGCGGAGGTCGGGTCGACCGGAGCAGCCTCGGTGACCGTTACGATCGTCGCAAGGCTCGCGGTCTGGTGGCCAGGCTCCTGCCCGGCTGGCGTGACCTGCCGGGAGGGCAGCCAGATGGTTCGGCCTGCGACGACCAGACCCGTGGCCTCGCAGCAATCCGCCAGCCGCCGGTTGAGTTCGCCCTGCGCGTCGGCGAACGTCCGTCCGGCCTCGGACGGCGGGATCACCGTCAGCCCGACCTCTGGGCTGACCAGGACGAGCAGGCCGCCCTGGCACTCGGTGACCGCGGTGGCGAGCGCGGCGAGGTCCTCGTCTGCGGCGTGAGGATCATCCCACCGCCCGCTGGTCCCGATCGTCGCCGTCAGCCAACCTCCAAGATCATCAACGAGGAACGCTTCGGCTGGCTTCGCGCTCGCCAGCAACTCGACCAGTCGCTCGGGGGCTGCGGCGATCTCCTCGCTGGTCCACCCCGCTGGGCGGCGGGCCTGGTGGGCGGCAATCCGGGCGCTCCAGGCCGGGTCGAAATCATCTCCAGCGGCGGTCGCGACATACCGTACATCGGTCAGCCCTCGCCGGGCCGCCGTCGCCGTGACCAGCGCTTCGGCCACAGCCGATTTTCCGGACCTGATGCCTCCGAGGAGCAGGACCCGACGGATCGCGGCAGCAAGCGTGGTGGATGGCGCGGAAGGGCTGAGCGACGGCGTTGCCACGGACATGTGCGTACCTTACGGCCTGTTCTCCGCTGACGCAGACCAGGCGCTCAGGTCCCAGCGGGACAGGGTGCGCGGCGAGATCGTGGGAAGCGACGGGTCGTAGGCTCAATAGCGAGTGCGCATCCGAGCGGAAGTGAGTGAACAATGGCGTGGACGTGGCGATTCGAAGACGCGGACGGCCGCCCGACCACCGGCCCCAGCGAGGCGTTTTCCAGCCAGTCCGACGCTGAGTCCTGGCTTGGACAGGCCTGGCGGGAGTTGGTGACGGCCGGGGTGTCCGTCGTCGTGCTGTGCGAGGATGATCGCACCGAATACCGCATGGACCTGCTCCCCGGCGGCCGGGACTGAGGGATCACCAGCATGCGCCTCGCCGGCCAGCGAGCGGCCCTATACCGACCGAGCTGGATCTTCTTGGCGCTGGTCGCGATCACTGTGGCCAGCGGATGGTTGGTCTGGGCCGAGATTGGTTTCACGCGGGTTAATGTTTTTCTGTTCGTTCTCGCGGCCTGGGTCGTCTCGCTCTGCCTCCATGAGTACGCGCATGCGGTGTTCGCGCTGCGCGGAGGTGACCGGGGAGTCATTGCTCGGGGCTACCTGACCCTCAACCCGCTGCAGTACGCGCACCCGGTGCTGTCGATCGTGCTGCCCCTGGCATTCCTGGTGCTCGGGGGCATTGGCCTACCGGGCGGCGCGGTCTGGGTGGATCACAACGCTCTGTCCTCCCGCCGCGCGCGCAGCCTGGTCAGCCTGGCTGGGCCGGGAGCGAACCTCGCCTGCGCACTCCTGCTGGTTGCGCCGTTCGTCGTCGGGGTCAGTCTCGGGGAGCACACCGCGTTCTGGGCGGCCATCGCGTTTCTCGCATTCCTGCAACTGACGGCGACCCTGCTGAACCTGCTGCCGATTCCCGGGGTTGACGGCGGCAACATGATCGAGCCCTGGTTGAACTACGAGTGGCAGCGCAACTTCGCCAGGATCGCGCCGTACGGCATGCTGGTGTTGTTCTTGTTGCTGGCGTCACCGCGCATCAATACGGCGTTCTTTGCCGGGGTGGACACGGTTGGATCACTACTTGGGCTGCCTGCCTGGCTGGCCGACCAAGGCTATGGCCTCTTCCGATTCTGGATCTTGCGGTGACAACCCGGCGGCTGCTGTCGCGGCGGACAATGCAATGGAGGTGGATACGGTGCTGGCAGGAACCCCGATAGTGGATGGCGTGGCGCCGGTGGACGCGATGCTGGCAACGCGGCTGCGTCTCGCGATCGGGCGACTCAACCGGCGGATCCGCCTGGCGACGAACGACATCCCGCCGCTGCAGTTCTCAACCCTGGCGACGCTTGAGGAGCACGGGCCGCAGCGCTCCGGGGAACTGGCGATGCGGGAGGCGGTCAGCGCCCCGACGATGACCCGGGTGCTGTCGTGCCTGGCGGAGCGGGGCCTGATCGACCGCAGAGCCGATCCCGCGGATGCACGATCGGTGCGGGTCTCCCTGTCGGACGAGGGGATCGCCGCGCTCGTGAGGATCCGGTCGGAGCGGGTCGCCCTGCTCGGAGTTCGTCTGGGGCGGCTGACCCGGGAGCAGCGTGCCGCGCTCGAAGCGGCCGTTCCAGCCCTCGAATCCCTCGTTTCGGCTGACGACTGGTGACCGGCTGACCCCGGGATGCGAAGGCTGCCACGCTCCACACCCCGGGACCGCCAGATGACCAGA
>JAFGOK010000539.1 GCA_016926535.1 Micromonosporaceae bacterium
CTGGTACGCGGCCCGGACTTCCCCGGCCACCAGCAGGATCCACAGCGTGCCTCCGGTACCACCGAGCACCCAGTCGGTTGTGGCGACCGTCGGTAACGCGGCGAGCGCCGCTGCCAGGAACCAGGCCGGCGCCCGACTCCGCCTGGCGTGCAGCAGTAGTAGCCAGAGCCCGAAGCAGAACGAGCCGACGCCGATGACTCCGCCCCGACGCAGGGCGCCGACGGCGGCGTTGTCCGTCGTCAGCTTGACGTCCCCGCCGCTGTCGGCCCTGACAACGGTCGCTCTGGCGTCATGGGCGTCTCCGAACAGTTTCTCTGCGAGTCCTGCCGATTGCCAGTCCCGCCCGACCTGCTCCCACGTGGCTGCCCGACCGCTGGTCACATCAACAGGGACGGTCGACGTCACGGAGGGGAATATCAGCAGGGTGCCGTCGTCTCCGCCAGGATCGTAGCGGGAAGTGAGCAGTTGATTGCTGATCCCGCCAGACCCCGCGACAACCATGGCCAGGACCAGGAACGGGGCCGCGGCTGCCACCAGGGCGCGCTTTCCCTCGTATCGCGGTAGCCCGGTGACCGGCCTTCGCCTGGCCAGCAGCAGCAGCCCGGCGTGCACGGAGGCGGCAGCGGCGAAGAAGACGAATCCGGTTCGCGAGTCGGTGACGTGAATGACGCAGCTGGCCAGCACTATCGAGGCAAGGCGTTGCCAAGCCGCGAAGCGCCGGTCGAGTCCGATCCGGATGGCCGCCGCGACGGCGATCCCAGCCATCGAGTTCGGGTGGTACAGCAGCCATGGCCCGCCCCAGAAACGGTAGTCCATCTGCTCCCCCCACGGGCCGGGGACAACGACGTGATGATCGTCGAGCAGGTTCCCTGATCCCGAGATGACCAGCGCCGCGAGGGCGAGCAGGAAGGCCGCGATGATCCCCGGGCTCAGGTCCTTGCCGTCCTCAACGCCCGTTTTCGCGATCACGGCGAGTACCGCCAGCCCGAAGACTCCCGCGTACAGCACGCGCTGGGTCGCGACCCCAGGGTGCAGCACCAGGACCGCTCCGACGATCCCGACTAGCCAGTAGGAGACGCCGAGCCATGCCCCGCCGATCGACAGGGAGGCCCGCAAGTGATGCGTCCACGGCCGGCTCCAGGCCAGGAAGACGACCCCTTCGAGGGCGAGCAGTGACCACACCACACCGGGACGGTCAGCATACGACCAGCTCAGCATGCCGGCGCAGGCGAAGAATCCCCCGATGGCCAGGCCGTGCCCGGTGACGCCGGGCAGGATGAGGGCGAACCAGACGATCGCACACCCAAGGGCGCAGCAGAGCAGCGCTTCCGCTGCTTCCGTCCCCTGGTGGGTTGTGGCGTACTCGCAGCCGGCGGCGACGACGCAGGCCACGAGGCCGGCACTACTGCCCGCGATGATCTTGGCGCGCCGATCGATGATCATCCCAGTGCGACCCTGGAATAGATCTCGACCAGGCGTCCGGTGACGACCTGGGGAGTGAACCGCTGCTCGTACCGGCGGCGAGCCGCCATACCGACGCCCCCTTGCGCTCCTTGACCGTCGTGCCCTACCGGTGCCCGCCGGATCGAGGCGTTGGCGGTCGCCAGCCCCGACGCGATGGCGTCCGGTGTTGGGTCAACGACCCAGCCCGCTGGGTGGTCGTCGGATTCGCCGACGATGAACGGTAGGCCACCCATCCGGGTAGCCAGGACTGGTCGGCCACAGGCCAGCGCCTCGATGGCGACGGTCGGCAGCACGTCATGCCAGAGAGGCGTCGCGACGACGCACGATGCTGCCCGCATCGCGGCCCGCATCCGTTCCGGATCGCACTGCCCGAGGTACTCGACGTCCGCCCGCTCGGCTGCGGCCTCTTCCGCGAGAGGGCGTTGCGGGCCGTCGCCTGCGATCCGCAACGTTCCAAATGAGCCAACCGGGTGCCCTCGCCAGGCCTCCAGCAGCGGTCCCAGTCCTTTCTCGACGGTCAGCCGGGCGGCGAACAGGAATCCTTCCCCGGGATCTGGAGGCGGCGGCCCAGGATCAGCCACCGCGTTCGGTTTGACGGTGATGCGCTCCTCCGAGATCCCGAACTGGCGCAAGTGATCGGCGATAGCCGTGGTCAGGGCGATGTAGTGGTCGACGCTGTGCCAGGTCGGCCGGTGCATGGCCAGCGTGCCGGCCATGATGATGCTCTGGGCCCGCGAGCCCCGGTAGCAGGCATGCGTGATGGCCGGCAGCCCGAAGCGCCGCCCGGCGCAGTCCCGGCAGACCTGCCCGTCCCGGAAGTACAGCCCGGAGGCGCAGACCTGCCGGTAGTTGTGCACAGTCTGGATCACCGGGACCCCGTGCCGGTGGGCTGTGCGGATCACCCAGGGAGACAGCAGGGGATAGGGGTTGTGCAGGTGCAGGACATCCGGCCGGTGAGTGCGCAGCAGCGCATGCAGCGCCCGCTGCGAGCCCGCGTTGTAGAACGGCGAGAGTGGCAACATGATCTTGCCGGCCAGCGAGAACCCAGCGATCTCGTCCGAGCTGCGCAGGAACGGCACGACCTCGACCCCCGCTGAGGCAAGCTGGGCCACCTCGACGTCAACGATCGTGTTCTCCCCGGAGGGCTGACCGGAAGCGTACCTATTGTGGGCGATAATGACCTTCATGGTGTCGTGAGGATATCTCCGCCCGTACCCTGTCCAGGTGCAGGTGCAGGTACTGGTGCCAGATCGGCGTGAGATCCGTGGCCGGGCGATGCCGTCCTGGCTGGTTGGGCTGCTCGCGACCGCCGCGTTTGCCCTGCTGGCAATCGGCTGGGCGATCGCCCTGCCGATCAACGGAACGTATGACGAGAACCAGCACATCGTCCGCGCGTACGCCGTCGTCACCGGACAGTGGCTCCCCCGGGCTGACGCCGCTCAAGCACTCGACGCCGCTGGCCTGCCAGCGCAGACCTTCGAGGCACCGGCGAGCCTGCTGCCCGGGAACGCGGCATGCACCTGGAAATCCCGACCGCCGCAGCCAGCCTCCTGCCAGGAACCGGTGACGGATCGGACCATCAGGCCGACGCCCAGCCAGGCCGCCCGGTACAGCCCGGTGTATTACCTCCTGGTGGGGGTGCCGCTGCGCTTCAGCCCGGACCAGACCGGAGTGCTGGTTGCCCGCCTGCTCTCCGCGGTCCTGTCCGCCGCCCTCCTTGGCACCGCGGCGGCTATCGCGGCTCAGATCGGCAACCGGCTGCTGATCGCGGCCCTGGTGCTGGCCGGAACGCCGACGGTCATGAACCTCGCCGGAGCGATCAATCCGAACGGGCTGGAGATCACCGCGGGGACACTGCTGTTCGTCGCCCTTCTCGCCCTGGGACGCGGGCACGAGGTCGGCAGAGCTCCGGCGACCGTCCTTCCCGCGACCGCCGGAGCGCCGGCGACCGTCCTTTCCGCGACCGCCGCCGGGATCGCCGCGGTGCTGGTGCTCACCGTGCGGCAGCAGTCCGGACTGGTGCTGTTCGCCGGAATCGTTGGGATGTGTCTCCTGGTCGCCAGGAGAAGCCGGCTGGTCGCGCTGGCAGGAGACCCTCGCCTGAGTCTCGGTCTTGGTTTCGCCGTGCTGTCCGGTGCCGGGTTCGCAGGATGGTGGCTGGCGGTCTCCAACGTGACCGACGTCGATCCGATGCCTGGCCGAGGCCTGCCCTACGGCCCTCTGGAGGTTCTGACCAGGCTGCCCGGCACGCGGCTGGGTTTTTACGTCGAGCAGGTCGTCGGCGTGTTCAGCTACGGGGAGACCGGTGTCTCCAAGGCGATGATTCTTGCCTGGTACGCCCTGGTCGCCCTGCTGGTCGTCCCAGCCCTGCGGTTTGGCGAGGCGCGACTGCGTCTGGCCGTCGGGGGCATCCTCGCCGCATGCCTGATCATGCTGGTCGAGCGGGAGGTGCATTTCGTCCCGACCCACGGGTGGTATTCGCACAGCCGGTATGTCATGGCGCTCGGGGTCGGCGTGCTGCTGATCGCGGCCTGCAGCGAGGGGCTGGACCAGTGGCTCCGGTCCCGGGGGTGGCTCGGACCCTTCGTTTGGCTGCTGGCAGCGGCGACGGTGCCGTTCGACCTGTATGCCCTGGTCCGGGTGATGACCCGCTTCCAGGTGGGGATAGCGTTCAGTTTCGACCCGCTGGGCGGATCGTGGCATCCGGCGTGGGGATCACTGACAGCGTTGCTCGTCGCGTTGCTGGGGGCGACCGGAGTCGCTCTGATGGCCGCGGTACCGCTTCCCCGCGCGACGGAGGGTCCCGGCGAGCGACTAGTGTCAGCCGAGCGCCGAGCTCGTTGGCCATTCTCATGACAGACTGACGGGACGTGTTGGCGCGCTGCTCAGGATCGTCAGGGCTGGTCGAGGCGCGGAAGGACGGAGCTGGGTGACCACGAGCGTGCGCCATCCACAGAAGAGGATTGGCCAGTTGCGTTCCGTACAGGATTTGGACAGTTTTGAGATCATCCCGGATCAGCGCTCCAGAGGATCCGGGATTCCGAGGTCTGCGTGGTTCCGCAGGCGCCGGGCCTCGCGGTGGTATCTGCCGTATGCACTCATCCTCGTTGCTCTGGACTACCTTGCCGCAGCCCTCGCCAGCGCCGCGACGATCTCGACCCTGGAGAAAGCCACTTCCGGGTTCGCCCACGCCCCGGGGCTGTTCAACCTGATCGCGTATGTCTTTCTGCCTCTGACCTGGCTGGTGATGCTCTGGGGATATGGCGGATATGACCGGCGGTTCCTCGGGGTCGGCACCGACGAGTTCAAGCGGGTGGTCCGAGCTTCCTGGACTGTGATCGCGATCGTCGCCCTGACCGCGCTTGCCTTCAAGATCAAGGATCTGTCTCGGTTCACCGTCGCCACCGTCATGGTCGAGACGCTCGCGTTCATCCTCATCGGCCGGTACGGCATGCGTCGCCTGCTGCACCTGCTGCGCTCGCGCGGGTACGCGGTCAATCGCCTGCTACTGGTCGGGACCCTGCCGGAGACCCTTGAGGTGCACACCGCGATCACCAGGCATCGGGCCACCGGGATGGTTCCCGTCGCCATCCACCTCAGCGAGGGGTATATGGCCGCATACGAGGCCAACACCCCGGTACCGGTCCATGTCGGGCGGGACATCGTCTCGCTGGTTCAGGAGGTCGGGGCGGACACCATCGCGGTCTGCGGCACGGCCAGCTCCGAGCCGGGCGAGTTGAGAAGGCTGGCGTGGCAGTTGGAGGGTACCGGCATCGACCTGGTCGTCGCTCCGCAGCTGACCGACATCGCCGGGCCCAGGGTGCACATCCGTCCCGTCGAGGGCCTGCCATTGCTGCATGTCGAGGAGCCGACCCTCTCCGGCGTCGCCTGGCTGGTCAAGAACATCATGGATCGAGCGCTCGCCCTGGTCGGCCTCATGATCCTGCTGCCGTTCTTCCCGCTCGTCGCCCTTGGGATCAAACTGTCCGATCCCGGCCCGATCTTCTTCCGGCAGTTGCGAGTCGGTCGGGAAGGCCAGCAGTTCCGGGTGTGGAAGCTGCGGACCATGTACACCGATGCCGAGGACCGGCTGGCGTCGCTGGTCGACCAGAACGAGACCGACGGTCTGCTATTCAAGATCAAAAATGATCCAAGAATCTTCAAGTTCGGCAAGTTCCTTCGCACGACCTCCGTCGATGAGTTGCCTCAGCTGATCAACGTTCTGGTGGGGGACATGTCACTGGTCGGACCAAGGCCGTTGCCCGCGGAGGATGGTGACTTCCTCGGCGACGTGCGCAGGCGGCTGCTGGTCCGCCCGGGGATCACCGGATTGTGGCAGGTATCCGGCAGGTCCGATCTATCATGGGACGATGCGGTACGGCTTGATTTGTACTATGTCGACAACTGGTCGCTGCTGCTGGACGTGCTGACCATGTGGCGAACCATCTGGGTGGTCCTGCGGAGCAAGGGCGCGTACTGACCGGGGGCGAAGGCGTCACCGACCTGACGCCCCGCCGGTGCAGGCCCGCTACCGTGATGGGGTGACACAACTCAATGAGGGCCCGGCGCTGGCGCTACGGGGTCTCGTCAAGCGGTTTGACACCAAAGTGGCCGTTGCCGGTATTGATCTTGATGTTCCCTCTGGGTCATTCTTCGGATTGCTCGGCCCGAACGGCGCGGGCAAGACAACAAC
>JAFGOK010000540.1 GCA_016926535.1 Micromonosporaceae bacterium
ATCACGTTTCCCCGCTCTGTCCCACGGACTTGCGCTCTCGGTGCTTCCGGCGTGTGCCTGCGATCGTCCACACTCTGGCTTGCCGGTCCGGCTCTGTCCTCGCCGAGGGGCGGGACATGGTGTTGGCCCTCGGCGCTGGCGACGGAGAAGTACCTCGGAACCCCCCGTTTACCCCCCGAAAACCCTGTCCAACGGATGACAACGAGTGACAAGTGATGATTGACCGTCTCTGGCCTTTTCGCTGGTCAACGCCAGTTTCTGGCAACCGATGACAAGCCCGCAACCACTACGGTCGGTAACCAGAGGTCGCAGGTTCAAATCCTGTCCCCGCTACTAGTAAAACCGCAGGTCAAGGCCCGGTTCCCGATTCAGGGGAACCGGGTTTTTGATCTCTGTGGTAGCACTGTGGTAGCAGACGAAAAATCACGAGCGTGGGAAACGCGGTTCGTGTCGTCTCCTGTTGACCGATGGTCAGCTCATGATGCGTCGTCCGGGGCGCTGTGGTCTGGATCACTCTGGGGTGTCGGTACTGGGGGATCATGGCGGTCGGCATCCTGTCGGCGCTCTACGGAGAGTGACGTAGGAGTGGATCTTGCTGGGAGTTGAGCCCAGCAGGTGAGGCGCTTCTGCCACGGTGGAGTCCCTGTCTTGGAGGCGTGCCGGATGGGGACCAGCCGCGTGGGACGATGGGCCGGATCGGGGCGGAAACCCGGAGGGGGATCTGATGCGTGACGATCTGGGTTTTGGGATGTTGCGGCGCCATCCCCGGGGTGGGCTGTGGCGTGATCTCGATGTGGCGGTGGCGTGTCTGACGTTCGAGCAGACCCTCCGGATGGCCGAGTTGGCGACCGAGGACGGGCGTAGGGAGGATGCCCGAACCCGGGTGCTGGCCGGGCTGACCGGTGAGGTCGCCGGTCGGCTGGCGTCGCGGTGGGTGCGGTGGGCAGATACTTTCTCCCTGCCGATGCCTGATCTGAGCGCACCCCTGGTTGAGCAGTTGTCGTATCCCTACCGGCCGGTGGATACGGCCGAGCGGCAGGAGTATCAGGACTCGCTGGTGCCGGTCTTCGATGCGGCGTTGGGGATTCTCGGGGCGGCTTGCGACGAGCGGGGTGAGGCGGACTTCCAGGTGCTGACCGGGCCGTGGCGGCGGGTGTGTCTGCCGAGCCGGTTCGACGCGGCGTCGGCGTTCGGCCCCAATACCCAGGTGGCCCTGTCGGTGCTGCGATTCGCTGAGGGTATGTCGGCCTCGGCGCTGCGTCGGATGGTGGACGCGCGTGCCGTGGTGAGTGAGGACGTGTGGAACGCCGCCCGGCGCGAGACCGATCAGGCTGTGATCGAGGAGGGTTTTCCGTATCGGGTGAGGTGCCTGTACTGGGAGGCGGTGGGCGCGGCGGAGGACGCCGCCGACGAGTCTCCGACCGATCGGGAACTGGTGGACGCGTTGTGGGGTGCGGCGGTCATCCAGATCCTGTCCGACTTCTTGACGGCCGAGACCGTGGCTGTGCTGACCGGGCCGTTTCGCGCCAGCGGCGCGGTGCTGCCCGGGTAGACCGGGGCATCGCACGACAGGGACGAGCGGTCTGAGGACGCGGGCACGGGTGACTGGTCGGGGGGCGGTCGTCGACCAGGCTGCGGATAGGTCAGCCAGTTCCTCCACGACCAACTCCACCTGGAGCTGTCCGACCAAGACCCTGATCACACACGGGCGCACCCAGGCCGCCCGGTTCCTGGGCTACGAGATCGTGGTCCTACACGCCGGCCACAAGTACGATCAGCGCGGCCACCGCAGCATCAGCGCGACCACCGGGCTGAAAGTACCGGTCGACGTCATCGCCGCCAAGTGCAAGCCATACCTGCACCACGGCAAACCGGTCCGCCGCACCGAACGCATCGTCAATACTGACTTCAGCATTGTCACGCAGTTCCAGGCGGAGTTGGTGGTCAAAGGGGACATGACCAGCCGGTTTGGACTCGGTGTGGGTCAGACGCTAGAGCCAGGGCAAAACCCTGAGGACTAACTTCCATCGTGTACGCGCGTTCGTAATCGGAGTAGTAGCTGCCAGGCTCGTTGCAGCTAATGGACGTTACGCGGAATGGCTGGTCGTGATTGTCGATAGTCAGACGGCGCGTTTCTCCTCCTATCAGGTATTGAACATCCAGCGTGAATTCCGTAGCAGTTTTGGGCTTCGCGTAGACCTCAACGAGCACGACAACCTGTTCATGATCAGCCAAAGATATGGTCTTCTTCTTGAAATAGGGAGGGCCGGGGTTGTCATCCTTCGGTGCTTCACGAGCTAGAGGTAGGGATTCTGAGAGGTCGAATACGATCGGTTCGTTTTCGTCAGCTCCCTCGGCGTTGGCGCTTATGAGCGTTCCTCTAACGGGGGTCATTGTGTGTATGTTTGACAAGCTAATATTAGAGACTTGGATGCGTTGATTGCGTCGGCCCTCGAAGATGAGACGCAGTGAGAGGGTTCCAACATCGAAGGCGCCTTCGTGACGAAGTCGATCCGTGAACGCAGTCATCGATTGCAGTTCCGCACTGTTGAGTAGTGGATCGTCAGCGGGAATGAAATATTCGAAGGGGAGGGCGACGTCGAAGATGTCGTCCTCATTGATAATCTCGGCTGTTATTCGAATATCTTTGCCGCTGCGGACCAGATCCGCTAGGGCGGGAATGTCGAGAACTTGCCCAGGAATGGAGGTGAGCATGGTAACAACGATTGCCGAGATGGCACCAAGCACTATCCCAACCGCCCAGGCGACCGGCTTCTGGACGAGCCGCCGCGTATGCGATTGTGGCTTCCGTGGGTGTCTGGTTCTGCCTATTCTTCTTTGCCAATTTGTTTTTCTTTTTGGGCGAATCATAATGCTGGCAGCCTTCAGTAGTCCTAGGGGTGACATATCAAAAATCCATGATTTAGCCAAAATGGAATAGTGCATAGGGAATCCTGAAAACAGCTTTCTTTGGGAATTGAGAATGCTCTAGTTTGGGCATTTGCATATGATCATTCCGGCTATTTGACCAGTGACCTGCTACTCTTGGCCGAGTGGGATCGTTGTCGTGGTAGATTTGGCGCTGTGTGATGTGGTCGGCGTAGATGTCAGCATGACAACCAGCAGAATCAGTCCCGGCCTTGCGCTGCTGATCTAGGCGGACGCCCGGCAGCCGGGAAGGCGAGGACGCGGGCAGCAAGAAAAGATCCTGAGCCACGTCAACAGTATGGCCAGGACAGTCCGTTTCAGATAGTGCTGCCGCCCGGCCGGGGTCGGTGATCCGACAGATTCTGTCGGCCAATCCTTACACAGACCAAGCCCTATCGGCATCACATGGGGTCGGGTCTTGACAGCAGCCAGGGCCAGTGCTCGCGTCATGTCTCCGGTCACGGCATCAGCTCACGACCAGTCCAGCGCCATCTGGGGCTTCGGCCCTCATCCATCCAGTGCTAGCCGATACGCCCGCCGACCCGTGCCACCGCTGCAGCATCCGGGCGTGCCTGGGGCATCCTGGCCCGCACTGCCCCGGTCACCTCGTCGATCGCCCACGCGACCAAATGGGGTGCCTCCGTCGTCATCAGGTGGCCCGTGTCGGTGGCGAAGACCAACACAACGCCGGGAATCGAGACTAGCGGCCTCAAGCAGAGAGCAAGCAAGTGGCTGAGTGGTGTGATCCTCGGTCGTCGTCGTGGCCATGGTGGACGCGCGGGCTGTGGTGGCCGAGGACGTCTCGAACGCCGCCCGCCGTGAGACGGATCTGGCTGTGATCGAGGAGGGTTACCCGTATCGGGCGAGGTGCCTGTACTGGGAGGCGGTGGGTGCGTCGGTTACCCAGATCCTGCCCGGCGTCTTGACGGCTGAGACCGTGGCCGTGCTGACCGGGCCATATTGCGCCAGCGGCGCGGTGCTGCCCGGGTAGATCGGGGTATCGCACTTCGATCAGGGGCGCGCTGGGCGCTGGGCGGCGGCCGGTGACCCGGATGCGATCGCGGTGCTGCTTCGCGAGGTACTCGATGATGTTGGTGGTCCCCTGTTCGATGGCTACCGGGTGGCTGGCGAACATCTGGACTGAGGACGTGGGCACGGGTGACCGGTCGGTGGAGCATGTCGCGGGTCGGGCAGGTCGTCGCGGTCCAGGGGGCGTGCCATCGCGACTGCGGGCGATCCGGGACGGGGCCGTTGGCAGTGGTAGAGCCCGCCGTGGATGTGTTGCCAGTTGTCGTGCTCGGCTGGGTGGTAGATGACTCCGAGGCACCAGTGGCACACGCTCAACCAGGCTGGGCCGGAGGACACCACCGCTTTGGCCAGATCGACGGCATCCATACCCGGTCCGGTAGCAGCCAGGATGAGTTCTGATCTCGCGGGGATGCCGGGTGGCGGATGGGGAGTCTGGTGTTGGGGCATGGTGGTCGATTCCCTGGGGTGGCGCCAGCCGGGCCCGACGGAGGCATGGGGCGCGGCTGGCGCCGGCTTGTGGACGATCGTGACGGTCACCGGGTCAGCGGTAGGTGGCGACGGTGAGGTCGCCGACGCCTGCGTCGACGGCTTCGATCACGGCGGGGATTCCCGCCGCGTGGCCGTGGGCGTTGCGTCGCAGGCGGGCGGTGATGTGTCGGAGTCGGGCTTCGGTCTCCTGGGTGGTTCCGAGGTAGAGGGTGTCGTGGAGGTGCAGGACCCGCAGGAGCGCGCACAGGGCGTCGATCTGGATCGTGCTGGTCTCCGCTGTTCCCTGGACTGCGGTGCGGGGACCGCCGCGGATGCGGGTGACGATGGCTGGGTCGGTGGGCTGGTGGTGGACCCGCCCCAGCCGGCGTCGGACGCGGGTGAGGACTCCGGCCGCGACGAGGAGACCCTGGGTTCGCTGGTACATGTCGCTGGCCAGGGCCAGGATGAGGTCCTTGAGTTGCGGCATGCCGGTGCGGGGGTCGTAGGGTGGCCGGATCGTGGCCAGGGTGTGGTCCCCGATGGGATCAGGGGCTGGGCGGGTGTCGTAGGGGTCGCTGATCAGCGCGTGCTGCCCGTGGAGATGAATGCGTTCGGCCATCATCAGGTCGACGAGGGCGGCTCCGGCGAGTCCCACGGCGAGGGTCGGCTGGTGCAGGTACGGCCGGAATCCCCGGAAGTCGTCGTGGGCCAGCAGGAACAGGCGGTCCCGCACACTGAACGCACTGGTCATGGCGGATTCCCCCCGCGGCTGCGACCCACCATGGGGGTGGCGTTCACCGGAGGGCCGCGGCGCGCAGCCGCCGGTGGGTGTCGTCGAACATGGTGGCGCCGCGCAGACAGCTTTTGGGTAGGGCTGCGACCATGGTGTAGTTGGTGTCGCAGACGTTGCCGACGGGTGCGGTGGCGGCCTGGGAGACCAGTTGGTAGGCGTCGAGGGTATCCAGGCCGGTCAGGTCGCTGGTCCAGGTGACCAGGTCGTGCTGGCTGAGGCGGTAGGCGTCCTCCAGCGGGCGGGCCGATCCGATACTCATGATCATGGTGTCGGATTCCAGGCGGGGTCCTGGGGCGGCGACGCCCTTGATGAGGTCGACGACCAGGATGGTGTCCATGGCGGTCTCCACGCCGACGCCGCAGGCTTCGCCCTCGCCTTGGCGGGCGTGGCCGTCGCCGAGGGCGAACAGCGCCCCGTCGACGAACACGGGCAGGTAGAGGGTGATGCCGGCGCGCAGGTGCGGGGTGTCGAGGTTCCCGCCGTGCACGTCGGGGACGATCGTCATCCGGGTCTCGCCGGCTGCCGGGGCCACGCCGATGGTGCCGAGCATCGGGTCCAGCGGCAGGTCCACGGTGTACTCCGACCGTTTGGCCTGGTATCTCACGGTGCCGGCGTCCCGGTCGATCGGATACCACCAGACCCGTTCCTCCAGCGGTG
>JAFGOK010000541.1 GCA_016926535.1 Micromonosporaceae bacterium
CGTGCCATAGTGGCGAGATGGCACAGCGTCCCCCCAGGCTGTTCATCGCCGCAGAGATCCTGAGCGGCACCGTTCGGCTGGACGGCTACCCGTTTCGCACCATCTGCGTCGGTCAGCCCTCCAGATCGGCGGCCAAGGGCTTCTTCACCGATCGCGCCGATCTCAATGCCGTACTCGACCAGGTGTTCAGCGCGGTCGAGCTCCTGGAGTGCCAGGGCTGGCGCGTCATCGGCTTCGAGCAGAACGGTGCGGTCGCCTTCCTCCAGCGCCGGGAGCACGCACGCGACGGGGCAGCGGTATCCGCCGAACGAGGCTAGGCTGCCGTGATCGCATCCCAGTGATCGCCGGAGTGGCGGGAGTATCCCGTCCAGGGCGGCAGGCGAAAGGTACGGTTCTCCCCCGAGATGATGGCACGCAGCGCGCGACCTGGCCGGGCCGATGATTCGGATCTCCTTGACGAGATCGCCGAGATCGGCCGCCAGATCGGATCACTCAGCCGGGCATTTCGATCTGCCCACACGCAGGGAAAACAGTACGAAGGTACTGATGATACGCACCTGGTGCGAATCACCGTTGATGACCGCTGTGTTGTCCAACGGGTTGGAATCGCCCCATCGTTTTCAAACCGCGACAAGTCAGTCGACCTCGGTGCGCTCCTCATGGCAGCGTATGCCAGCGCGATAGAGAACTATGCGGTCGCGACCGCCGATGCCCTTGCGGAGTCCATGAACGGCGACTCCCGTGAGGCAGCACCGGCGAGCGTCGACCACGAGCGGCCACCGCCCGCCGCCACGCGCGGCGTCGAGGCTCACGACGATCTCCGAGACAGCATCACGCCGCCGGGTACCCAGCGGGACACCCTCGACACGCTGCGGTTGCGGTTGGATCGGATCGAGTCGGCGTTCGACGAGGTCGACCGGCTCGCGGCGACGCTGGCGAAGCCTTCCGACCCCAGCCAGCAGACCATCGCCAGCCCAGAGGGCTCCCTCACGGCCACGATCAAGGGCGGCCAGATCGTCACGATCGACGTTGACCAGCGAAGGACGGAATCGCTCGACCCCAAGCAGTTCGGCAGGGAAGCGATCGGCCTGTTCAGAGCCGTCGCCAGAGTCCAGGCCAGGTAGACCCCGGCGATCAGTCGTCCAGAACACCACCGCGGTCGTCAGGCGCCGCGGCCCACCAGGGGAGAACAGCGAATGCCTTCCGCCGAAGAGGTAAGAATCGTCAAGGACGCGATTCGCGCCGAGTCCGACAAGTGGAGTGGATTGTCGACAGACCTCGACGCGGTCAAGCGTACCGTCGACGGCCTCGACCTGATACCGACTGCGTTCTATATTGGCAACCCCGTGACCAGCCTTCTGGCCTCCAAGAAGTACAACGAACTCCAGGACATGATGATCAACATGTATGCGGAGGCCGTGACCGAGTTCTCGGAGATCTCAACTGCCCTCACGAAAGCGATCGACCTGTACGAGGAATGCGACGGGAAGTCCGTGGTCGATCTGACCAGAATCTACGGCCAGTGAGGCAGAATCCACACGATGCCCCCAACTCCTCACCCCCGCGTGGAACGCCCGCATAGAAAGAAGGAAGAGGGTCCGACCCATGCCACCCGTCATTGAGCTGGAGAGCTTGGAGAGCAACTTCAGGGATGCCCTGACCGCGCTGGAAAATGGCATCAAGAAGGTCGAAAACGCGTTTCAGTCCCTGATCGACAAGCTCAACGAGACCCTTCGGAACCTCGCATTCGTTGTCCCCCTCGGCGCGTTGTACCTGGCGAAACGCCTGGGCGATGCCGTCAAGAAACTGGGCGACCTGCTCCGCGCATTTCTCAGCAAGTGCCGAGAGGTCCTCAGCCGCGGCACCCCCATCTATTCCATGATCCGCGTCGGCTTCCAATGGATCTCCGATGTCATGAACCCGACCTCCAGCAAGGAGGGGGTCATCGCCACCGACGCGAGCGACAATCTGGCGAACTGGAAGGGGCAGGCGGAGACGGCCTACCGCCGGAAGGTCGCCCTGCAGAAGACCGCCCAGGGCGGGATGACCGCCAACGCCGACGGCATCGGAAGTTGGCTGGTCGACCTCGGGACGGCCAATATCGCATTTGTCGTGGCCATGATTGACCCGCTGGCACCGATAGCCGCGAAGCTGGTCGAGGCTGCCATCGACGCGGGATCGGTCTTCGGCGCGCTGGAGTCGATCGACTCGGCCGCAGAAGCGATCGGCAAGCTCCTCGAAGTCGCCTGGGCAGAGCTCAAGACCCAGGTGGAGCAGTTCACAACCGCGATGAACAAGATGTTCGACGCAAACAAGATCATAAATGGCAACAGCGCCTTCCCGAACGGGCACTGGCCCCAGGCCGTCGGAACGTACTGATCTCCATGGCAGGCACGACCAGACAGACCCGGCTGGCCGGTCGCATCCGGCAGAGGCAGGCGCGGGTCATGCGCGGCCTGGCGGTGGCGACCGTGCTGGGACTCGCCCTCGTCCCGGGCTGGCCCGCTGGACCAGCCTTCGCCGAGCCACCACGGGCGCAGCAGTGGTACCTCGACCAGATTGGCATCACGCAGGCTCACGACCATGCGCAGGGCGACGGCGTGAGTATTGGCCTGCTCGCCGACGGGATCGACCAGGATCACCCTGATCTGCTCGGCCAGATCAGTGCCAACGTCCACATCGGCCCGGATCGGCAGCTGACGACCACGGCCAGTGAGGACGATCTGCTCGGCACCGGCACGGCCAGGGCCGGACTGATGGTGGCCCGGGGAGGCACGGGTCTGCTCGGGGTCGCCCCACGAGCGACCGTGCACGTCGTGACCGGGGCACGCAACAGTCAGCAGGTCAACGACGGGGTCAGATGGCTGGTCGACCACGGGGCGAGGGTCATTGACCTCTCGCTCGGTTCGACGGCCCGCACCCTGGACACAGATTTCGACGGCATTCAATACGCCTTGGCGCATGACGTCGTCGTGGTCATGGATCTCCAGCACGCCACCACGATGACTGCTGTCAAGAAGGACGGGCTGCTGCTGGTGGGCGGCATCGACCCGGCCGGAGCCCGGCCGGCGACGGCCTCGCCCGACTCCCGGCTCGCCCTCGTCGCCCCGGGCACCCTTGGCCTCTTCGCCGCCGATGGACGCCCAGATCGCAGCCAGGACCGAGGAACGGTCCTGGTCGAAGCGGACACGGCCGCCTCAGCGATCATTGCGGGAGTCGCCGCGCTCGTCCGCGCGGCCTACCCGGATCTGAACGCGGCCTCGGTGATCCAGCGGCTCCTCACGACCGCCAAGGACCTGGGGGATCCCGGCCGCGACGGGCAGTACGGATTTGGCATTGTCGATCCCACTGCCGCGATGACGTCGACGATTCCCGAGATGGACGCCAATCCGCTCGGCGACCCCGGTCTCCCGGCGACGGCCTCCCCCGGCGACGACCGCATCTCCACGATCCGCAGCATGTCACCTATCGCGCTGGCCGCGACGCTGGTCGTTCTGCTGGTGGTGCTGGCCGTCGCTGGTGTCGTGGTGTCCCGTTCCCGGTTCTGGCCACAGCGGCGCCGGTGACCCAATCGGCGCTGGGATGGCCGGGTGACCCGGCCATCCCAGCGCCGACCCGCTCAGAGGTCTGGATCGACCCCGCGCTCGATCCAGTCGACCGCCTTACGCTCCCACTGCGGATCGCTTGACGCGTCGAAGTACCGCTCGTAGTCGTACATGCCGGTTTCCTTCGCCAGCCGCATGATCTGCATCTTGGTGACCGCGCTGGCGACGATGACGGCTGAGCGCTGCATGCCCTGCTGGCGTACATAGCGCATCGCGTCCTCGATGATCTGGTTGGTCGCCTCGCTGTACGGCTTCTGACCACGCAGATCGACCAGCTGGCCGAACGGGTGCGGGGCACCGACCACCCGCTTGATGTCCTCGAACCAGGACGCAGCGGCCTCAGGCGCAAATGGTGCTGAAATCTCGGTCTTGTAACCGTATGGTGTCGCGACCGTCGTGCTAGGCATGATCATGTCCTTTCTTCCCGCTCCGTCCCCCGCGAGGTACGCAACCCCGCGGGGGACGAAGCTCCGGGGGATCAGTGGCCGGCGAGGGCCGGCACGCGATCGGCGACCCGCTGGGCAAGCATCCTGGCCCGGCGCGCGGCGTCAACGTAGAGGTGGTTGTAGTTGGTCATCATGGCCCCGGCGCTGACCTGCCAGGCCAGTGAGGCCAGGGACTGCTTGACGCCGTCGGTCCAGGCCGTCGGGATCTCGTCGTCGAACCGGTCGTTGTACCGGGGCAGGATGACGTGCTCCAGCGCTCCGAAGGCGCTGCTGGCCATGGCCTCCCGCGAGGCCGGGCCGCTGCGGTCGCAGATGATCCAGCCGTTGTACCCGTCGACGATCAACTCATCCGCCCCGCCGTCCGCGGTGGTCAGGATCTGCCCGCCAGCGAACACGGACTTCATGAAACTCGTCCCGCAGGCCTCGTCGCCCCGGCGCGGGTGGTTGAGCCAGATGTCCGCTCCGGCCAGGAGTGCCTGGGCCACCCGCATGCTGTAGTCCGGGAGGTAGACGACGTTGTGCCGCAGGTCCGGGGTGTACGAGCACTCAACGATCCGCCGAATTCGTTCCTTTCCTCCCTGGTCCGACGGGTGCGCCAGACCTGAGAAGATGACGTTGACTGGCCGGGGACCATGGCTCGTCATGGCCTTCAACCGGCCAAGGTCAGACACCAGCAGATCGGTCTCCTTGTACTCCGCGGCCCGCCGGGCGACGACGATCGTGCAGGCCTCGGGATCGAGGACCTGCTCGGCCCACTCGAGGTCATCGGCCCAGCCCTGCGCCCGCAGCGTCCTCGGCAGATACCACCGCACGAAGTCGACCATGTCCTGTCGCAGGGCCTGCCTGGCCTGCCACAGGTCGGCATCGGGGATCTCCCACACCCCCTGCCACGCCTCCGCGTCCGCATAGTCCCACTCTGGGCCGACGTAGCGCTCGAACAGCGCGGCCATCCGCGCGGGAGTCCAGGTCCTCGGGTGGACGCCGTTGGTGACGCAGCGCACCGGGGCGGCCCGCCCCGGCCAGAGCGCTCCGAGTACGTCCCGCTCCGTGATCTCGCGGTGGATGCGCGAGACCGCGTTGACGTAGTCGGCCAGGCGGGTACACAACACCGCCATGTTGAACGGCTCATGTCCGGATTGGTACGGGAAGTGGCCGAGGTTCATCAGCCATTCCATCGAAACCCCGCACCGGTGGGCCCAGCCGGAGAAGTACTTCTCGATCAGGCCCCGGTCGAACAGGTCGAATCCCGCGGCCACGGCGGTGTGGGTGGTGAAAATCGTGCCCCGGCGAACGAGTTCGATCGCAGGGTCGATGGGGACGCCCTCGGTCACGAGCGATTCCAACCGTTCGAGACACATAAATCCGGCATGTCCTTCGTTGGCGTGGAAGACCTTCGGGGTCAGTCCCAGGGCCGCCAGCGCACGGACGCCGCCGACCCCGAGCACCATCTCCTGGCGGAGCCGGTGCTCCTTTTCCCCCATGTACAGGCGATCGGTGATGTGCCGCAGATGGTCCGGGTTCTCCTCGACATCCGTGTCGAGCAGGTACAAATCAACCCGACCGACCTTGGCCCGCCAGACTCTGATCGCGACCTGCTCGCCAGCGAGGTTAATATGAACGGTGACGTCCTTGCACAATTCGAGTCCGGCCGCCACTGGATCCGTATCCACCCATTCCTCGCTCTGCCAGCCATAACTCAGCCGCTGGCTGAACCGCTGCCGGTAGCGCAGCCCGACCGCCACCATGGCGATGCCTCGGTCGCTGGCGGTCTTCTCAATACAGCCGGCCAGCATACCGAGGCCTCCGGCATAGACCCGCAAATCTGGGGCGACGCCGTGTTCCATGCAGAAATAACCCACCAGGGGCTGAGCCGGTTTGTCGGCCAGGTACTTGGCCAGGTCGCCGTCGGCTTCCTGGATCCGTTTCTGAAATGCGGCGTTCCCGGCCAGTTGTTTGAGTTGCTTCGCCGCCAGCGAACGCATGACGTCGTGAGGGTTACGGGTCTGCTTCCAGGTTTCCGGATCGGCGGTCTCGAAAATTTGCTGAACCGGCTGATCCCATACCCACCGATAGTTGCCAGCCAGTCGTTCCAGTGGAGCCTTCACATCTTTGCTCGGCATTGCCCGTTGTCCTTTCTTAGGCCGCTTCGGAAAGCACCGACCAGCGCCAGGGCAACAGTGGAACGGCGATGACGCGAGGTGCCAGCGAAACGGTTGGGCAGGGCAAACTCACTTCCGACAGGCGCTTCGGCATCCTGGCCGAGGCGCGTATCGGTATACCAAACGCCGAATGAATAACCTCATTTGACTCACGAGTGTTCTATGACGGGCTCTACGTCACTCAATGGTCACCGGCCCTGTTTTCGACTGTCAAGGCAGCAAGTGGTGCAAGCCGGTATCAGGAAGGGCCAGTCGGCCCTTGCTCCCACGCCGCTGGTAGTTGAGGCTGTCTATCAATGCCGCCACTTCCCAACCATCGGGTCGACGGATCGGCGGATCGGCGGCACCCTCCAACCGCTTGGAGGTGACGATGTCGCTGTTCGCTCACGCAACGCGCAGTATGGGGCTCGACAAGAATCCCCTTCGGCGGGGGACGGACCGAGTCGAAGGCTGGGCGAGACTGACCGCAACTGTGATCATGCTGGTCGTCACCCCGGTCATCACCATCGCAGCAGCCTGCGCGACGTATGAGGACGGCACCCAGGCTGAGCTGCTGGAACGCAACGAGCGCCATGAAGAGCAGGCGCGCCTGCTCCAGGATCCTGCTTCCTCGGCCCAGGCTGGGACAACGGTGCTGGCTCAGGCCTCGTGGAGGGCAGGGGACGAGACCAACCGGACCGGGTGGGTGCAGACCACGGTCGGCGCGACAGCGGGAGCAGCCGTGCCGATCTGGATCGACCGGCGGGGAGACCTGGCTGACCCGCCACGGGATCACGACGAGACCCTCGCCGCCACCATCGCGACCGCCGTCCTCATCCCCCTGGGGATCCTGCTGATGCTCGCGATCACACATCTGATCCTTCGGATCGTCCTGGACCGCCGCAGGCTCTCCCAGTGGCAACGGGCATGGCAGGCGATCGAGCCGGGCTGGAGCGGCCGGGACGAGCCCGCGTAACGGCGAGGCGGCACGCCGGCCCGCCGGCGGCAGCGCCGGTACACTGGCGCCCCTATGATCGAGGCGATTCTGCCACCCCTGGTGGCCTCGGCGGAGCTGTTTCATGATCCTCCGGATGCCCGGATGCTGCCCGAAGAGGCACCCCTGGTCGCTCGGGCCGTGCCCCGGCGAAGGGCGGAGTTCACCACCGGCAGGCACTGCGCCCGCCTGGCCCTGGCCAGCCTCGGCGTCGAGCCCGCGGCGATCCTCGCAGGCCCGGACCGCGCCCCGCGATGGCCAGCCGGGATCGTCGGGACCATCACGCACTGCGACGGCTACCGGGC
>JAFGOK010000542.1 GCA_016926535.1 Micromonosporaceae bacterium
CGGCGTCGGTGTTGCCGATCGGCTCGTTGCCGATGTTGATGACGACGTAGTTCTCCTCGCCGACCAGTGCGCTCTTCTGGCTGATCCAGTAGTCGACCGCCTCGTCGAGGGATGCGGCGGCGGCGTCCTCGCCGTAGCCGGTGGTGTCGTGCACCTCCAAGACGCAGATCATCCGGTTCTGCTTGCACAGCGAGATGACCTCGGGGACGTCATTGGACGGGCCCCAGCGCTTGCCACTGCCGAGCACCACCCGCACGGTGTTGGCTCCGAGGGACTTGATGTTGGCGAACGAGCTGGTCTGGCCGGTGAACCAGACGTGCTCATGGTTGACCCCGCGCATGACGAGCTTCTGGCCGTTGGCCTCGACGATGTCGGCGCCACTGATATGCAGCCCTGCCGCGGCGGCCTCAGCCGGCCGCAGGAATAGCAGAGCAGAGGCCGCGGCGACGAGCGTCGCCGCGCCGAGGACTGCGAGTTGTCTCTTCTTCATGACCTACCTCGAAACAGAACCCCGAAACCGGGGCAAGACGACCTGCGCCACTCAGACAGACCCCAGCAGTCACCGCCCGGCTCATGCGGGATAGGCGCAGTCCATGGCGTTGTTCTGGACTCGGTGTTCTGGATGCAATGCCGGCTCGGGGGGGACGGTACGCAGTACCGTCCCCCCCGAGCAATCCAGAGCGGTCCGACGACGCCCGTGATCGAGGTTACCGACGTAACTTTCATTCATCCCGGTACTGGTGGCCGGCTACCGGCTACCGGCTCATGGTCGACAGGTCAACGACGAAGCGGTACCGAACCTCCTTGGAGATGACCCGGTCAAATGCCTGGTCGAGATCCTGGACGGAAATGATCTCGACCTTGGGATAGCAGTTGTGCCTGACACAGCTGTCGACGACCTGCTGCATCTCCCTGGTGCCACCAGCCATTGACCCCACGATGCTGCGGCGGCCCATCGCCAGGACCATTCCGCTGATGCCCTGCAACTCGTCCATCGCCCCGAGATTGATCATCGTGCCATCCACGTGCAGCAGGTTCACGAACTGCTGCATGGGATAGGCCTTCGGGACTGTGGAGATGATGAGGTCGAGGCTGCCGGTCAACTCCTGCAGGGCAGCCTCGTCCGTCCACAGGATGCCCTGCCGGGCACCCAGCTTCCTGGCATCCGCGACCTTCCCCGGCGTCGTGGTGAAGGCGTAGACCTCGGCCCCCCTGGCTGCCGCGAGCTTGACCGCGACGTGGCCGAGCCCTCCGATGCCGATGACGCCGACCCGCTGCCCCCTGGTGAGTTTCCAGTGCTGCATTGGCGAGTACGTCGAGACCCCCGCGCACAGCAGGGGGGCTGTGGCTGCGAGGTCAGCCCATGCGGGAACCTTCATGACGAACCGGTCGCGGACCACGATCCGGTCGGAGAAGCCGCCGTACAGAATGGTGTCGCCATAGCCGCCGTAGGTCATGACCAGACCGTTGTTCAGGCAGTACTGCTCCTGATGCCGCTTGCAGTTGGCGCAGGTTCGACATGAGTCAATATATGTCCCAACACCGCCGAGGTCGCCTGGCTTGAACTTGGTCACCGCACGGCCCACCGCGCGTACCCTGCCGACCATTTCGTGGCCAGGCACACACGGATATACCGGCGGGCCCCAGTCTCCCCGGGCCATGTGGATGTCGGAATGACACACTCCACAGTAGAGGATGTCGAGAAACACGTCGTCGTCCCTGAGAGGCCGCCGGGTGAAGGTGACGGGCACCATGCCGCTGGTTGCGCTGGTGAGGCCGTACCCGTGGGCCTCGTAATCCTCCGGAGTCAGCGCGGGTGACCTCGCTGGGGCTTTCGCCGCGACGGCCGGGGTACCCAGGATGGGCGTCGCGGCGACGGCTGCTCCGGCGCCCAGGGCCGCGGACAGGAGCGTGCGTCGGCTCGCACGGCTCGACCTTCCGGAAGTGCTGACGTTTGGATCACTGCCAGGATTCTGCATGGATCATCTCCTTGGTACTCCGCCAAGCTGCTGTCAGCTCGCCAACTGGTTGAGAATGCCCTCGGTACGGTCGGCCGCCCGCCAGCCGCTCCGCCGGAAGTAGGACCCCACGTCCTCCGGGTCCATCGGCCTGGCAAGCAGGTACCCCTGGCCGAGCGCGCAGCCGAGCTCGCGGAGGGCGGCCAGCTGCCGATCGTTTTCAATGCCCTCCGCGACGGTCTGCAGGCGCAACGACCGTCCGAGCTCGACAATCGCCCGGACCAGTGCCAGATCATCGGTACTCCGATCCAGGTACGCGACGAACGCACGGTCGATCTTCACTTCGTCGACCGGGAACTTTCGAAGGTAGGACAGCGAGGAGTAGCCCGTGCCGAAGTCGTCGACCGAGATCTGGACCCCGTGCTCCCGCAGCTTCTCCAGGTGCAGCAGCGCCGCATCTGGATCGAGCATCAGGGCCGTCTCGGTCAGCTCCAGCGTGAGCGAGTGGCCCGGCAGTTGGGTACGGGCCAGGATCTCGGCGACCTCGGCAGGAAAGCGCCGGAAACCGATCTGCCGCGCCGAGACGTTGACGTTCAGCCGCAGCCCGGGAAACGCTTTCCGCCACTCGCGGACCTGCCGCGTGCTCTCCTCCAGCACCCAGCTGCCGAGATCCCGGATGACCCCCGTCTCCTCAGCGATCGAGATGAACTCCCCCGGCGGGACCGGCCCGCGTTGTGGGTGGTTCCATCGGATGAGTGCCTCGACCCCGACAGGCGCACCGCTGGTCAGCGAGACGATCGGCTGGTACTGCAACGACAGTTCCCGGAACCCGGCAGCGCGCCGCAGATCACTCTGGAGTTCGATCCGCTCGCGGATCGTCGCCCGCATGGTGGGCTCGAAGACGACGACCCGCCCGCGCCCCCGCTGCTTCGCCTGGTACATGGCAATGTCACCGGTACTGAGCAGGTCAGCGGCGTCGGCGCAGGGCGGCCGTCGCTGCGCGACCCCCGCGCTGGCCGCGACGAAGACCTCCCGATCCGCGACATAGAACGGCTCCCGGATGGCGGAGATGATCCGTTCCGCCACCTCGACGCCCATTGCCTGATCGGCGCCCTCGAGCAGGATGACGAACTCGTCGCCGCCAACGCGCGCGGCCATGTCCCCGGACCGCAGGCAGCGTGAGATACGGATGGCGACTAGGCGGAGCAACTCATCGCCAGCCTGGTGCCCGGAGCTGTCATTGACCGCCTTAAATCCATCAAGGTCAATATAAATGATAGTGATGTCGCCTGCTTCTGGATGCGACGCACCGATCGCCTGCTCCATCGCCTCCAGCAGGAGCGCCCGGTTCGCCAGGCCGGTCAATGGATCGTGGAACGCCTCACGCATCGCCTTCATCGTTCGGGCGTCCGCCAGCGCGAGGCTGACCTGCTGGGCGAACGCCGTCAGCAGCGCCCGCCATTCCGAGGTGCTGTTCGGCTCGCTCGGCAGGTCGGCGACCAGGCTACCGACAATCTCGCCCTCGACCCGCACCGGCTCAGCGATGAGCGGACCACGCGCCTGGCCAGCCCCGCCAGCACAGCAGGGGTCGCCCATGCTGCCAGGGCCATCAGGACCGATCCCGTCGCCCTGAGCCATCGCGACGGCGGCGCTCGCCCGCACCGCGGCATCGTCCTGGGTCCTGCGGCCGTGCCTGGAGGCGATGACCGAAGGATCCTGGCCTCCCGGATCGGTGAGGACCAGCGCGACCCCCCACCCCCCGACCAGCCCGGATGCGCCGGCTGTGATGGCGTCGAAAATCTCCTGCAACGGCCTGCGGCCGGAGATCGCGCGCTGGATCTCCAGCAGCGTCTCGACCAGCCGCTGCCGGGCCCTGACGGCCTCCAGCAATTCCAGCCGCTGCTGGGCCTCCCGCTCCCGCGTCTCCCGGAGGATCCGTTCGGCTTCAAGGATCCGCAGGCCGCGGATGGCCAGGCCGAGCATCTTGGCCATCCCGTGCAACATCTGGAATTCCTCGGCAACCAGCGGCTCGTCGAGACGCGCGACCACCAGCATCCCCTCAACGCCCCTGCCCAGGTCCGCGACGAACGGGTGCAGGTCCCCGATCCCGGGAGCCCGCAGCACCCTGCCAGTCTGGGGGGAACGAACCAGCGCCGGCGGGGGACCGTCCAGGCCGAACCCGACGCACGCACGGACCTGCCCTGCGACAACGACCACGGCGGCCTCGGCATCCAGTGCCTCGGCAGCCCGCTCCGCGGCTACCGCCATGGCGTGAGCCTCGTCCCGCTGACCGCTGACCTCAGAGAGGTACTCGGTGAGCTGGTGCACCGACCACTGGAACGTCATGGCAGGGGTCTTCGTGTCACCCGAACGCCAGCGCGACGGAGGTCAGGTGATGCATACCCCGGGCCCCCCTGATCCTGGCGATCTCCCCCATCGAGTAGTAGCCGGCGACCGGAGCGCCGTTGGCCGCCTCGGCGATCCTGGCGACCTCCTCGCTGGTGCCCTCCTTGAGCATCAGCTTGCGGACCCCGCAGTTGAACACGAGCACCCCGATCGGGTCCTCCCCGTTCAGGCCCTCGATGGCCTGGCTACAGGACTGCTGGCCGCTGTCGATCAGCGACTCCCGGTCGGTCTCCATCAGCCATGCGAGTGAGCCCTGCTGCACATCCGCGAAGCACGTCATCGACCGGTCCGCGATATCGACGGAATAGATGATCCGGATGTCCTCGCCGCTCCGTCGGGCCAGGCCGAGCGGGTGCATGAGGGTCAGATCGATCACGGCCGCCGGATCGTTGGCGATGGAGTCGTCGACGCCCACCCGCCGCAGGTACGTGTCCAGTGCTGGTTGATGATCGAACTCGTGGATCCGGGTTTCCTCGCTGCTGGTCAGACTCATCGGCTCGCCATAGGGCCGCCAGCCGTGGGCCATGCCGACCCCGATCGGACCATCCGAGCCGATCAGCACGGCGATGACGCTCCCGGTGAGGACCTCGACGCCCGTGTGGTCACCGTAGAACTGGTAGGTCTTGACATACGCCGCGTCCCCGGTGCATCCGCCGGCCATCGGAATACTGGCTCCGACGACGGAGTATGCCCCCCGTACCACCTCGTGCTGCCGGTCGAGGACCCCGTCGGGAATCAGCATGAGCACCTGGTGCGGGCGCCCGGTGCGCCCAACCGCCTGGGCGACCTCGGCCCCTGCCTGGCGCTGCCAGAGGGGGGCGTCGCGGCTGACGGCGGTCCGCACCGTCAGCCCGGCGCCCCCCAGCGCCACGGCGACGATTCCCTGGTCTGACGGCCCCAACGGCCCGATCTCGCCGAACGTGGTGCCTCCGACAATCGCGGTGCCCGGCCCGGCTCCCGCCCGTGCCGCCTCGACGATCGCAGAAAAGCCCTCACGCAGCGAGGTGAAGACGAAGAGGATGGCGGCGTCGCGCCCCTTGATTGCGCTGGCCGTGGCCTCGGCGCAGGCGACCGCGGGATCCGACGCGAGGCTGTGTCCAACGCCAAACCATCGGTCCGACATCCCAACGGCGGCCATTGCTCGCCCCTTTCGTCAGCTGCCGGGCTGGCCTATCCCGGCGACCGTACGCGAAAGGGTGACTCCCCCGAAAGAGCGCTCACCATAATGAGTGCACATGGACCGTCCATTTTCACCTAACCGGACCGAGACGGCCCGTCACAATCTGGTTCCTGCCAGTGTTCTTCGCCCGGTACAGCGCTTCGTCCGCCGCGGAGATGAGCGCCTCCGGGGTCGTGCCGGCGTCGGGGATGACTGCGACGACACCAATACTCACCGTAACGACCGGAATAATCGGTGACCCGGCATGCTGGATCGCCGCCTGCCGGAGCAGGCGGGAGAACCGGCGTGCCACCGTCAGGGCGGCGCGCAGATCGCTGAAGGGCAGGACGACGAGGAACTCCTCCCCGCCGAACCGGCAGACGAGGTCGTTGCCATGACGCACGGTCCGAAGCAGGCAGGACGCGACGGTCCGGAGCGCCTCATCACCGCGCAGATGCCCGTAACGATCGTTGTACGCCTTGAAACAATCGATGTCGATAATCACGACCGCGATGCTGGCCTGGCTTGCGACATGGTTCGACCAGTGCTCGGCGAGGTACTGGCGCAGCGCCACCCGGTTGGAGACCCCAGTGAGGTCGTCGCGCAGCACGGAACGTTCGAGTTCCGTGTTGGCCGCGCGCAACTCCTGCTCGATCCCGTGCCGGGCGTCCACTTCCCTGGCCAGTTCCTGCGTTCGCCGTACCACCACGTGTTCCAGAGTGGCCGAGCGGGCAACGAGTTCGCTGGTACTGAAGATCACGTCGACGGCCCGGCTGATCCCGGCGACCAGGCGCTCCACGATGGGCACCCCGCCCGGGCGCTGCTCGAAGACCAGGTACCCGAGTGGTCTGGTGCTTCCCGCCAGCTCCTTGATGCCCAGGAATCCCCGGTGCAGTTCCGCGGAGCAATGGTCGGGAAGGATACGGTCCGCCGGAAAGGTGGCGTCCGGTACGGGGTGGACAGCCTCGTCGCGGTAGTCGAGCACCACCCGCGCCGCATCGGGGCCCGCTTCCTCCTGAACCGTGGCCCCTTCCAGCGTCCCCTCGTAGATCACCAGGAAGGCCCTGGAGATCTCCAGGCCCGCGAAGCCCTGCGGCAGTGCCTGGCAGACCTCCTCGATGGTCTGGCACCGCTTGAGTGCCACAGCGGTCCACAGTTGCTCCGCCCTGCCCATCACGTGGGCTCGCGCGACCCGGGCGATGTGCTCCGCGGTCTGCGGCACCCCCGCGTCGACCGCCAGACCGATCGCGGTCGAGTCCCGAGGAAGCAGCCGGCAGGTCGCGAGCATGCGGTCCCTGCGAGCCGTTCCGGCCAGGGCATCGAGGACGGCAGTCGCGGCGGTCGCGCCCTGACCCTCGAGCTGCTGGTCCACAGTGGTCACGCTTGGCCAGCTGATGGCACCGGTCGGGTAGTTGTCGAATCCCGTGACGATGACGTCCTTCGGCACGTTGAGCCCAGCCTCGGCCAGCGCGTCGATCGCCCCGACGGCCCCGGCGTCGTTCATGCAGATCACCGCGTCGAAGTCGCGCCGGCTGGCCAGCAACGAGCGCATGGCCTGACGCGTCAGGGTGTGAGAGATGCCACCGGCAATGATCAGTTCCTCATCGATGGCCAGGCCCCGGCGGGCGATCTCGGCCCGGAAGACCTCCTCACGCAAGAGATGATCCTGCTGGTGCGCGTGTCCTCGGGCGAGTACCGGAGTCCGAGCCCCGCAGTCGTCAAGGACCAGACGCATCAGTTCCACCATGGCCTGCCGGTTGTCGGCCCGGACACAGGCGTGACCGGGCACGTCCTGCCCGATATGCACGAGTGGCAAGCCCCGCCGGGCGCACGCCTCCCGCACCAGCCGATCCCGCTCACCGGAGTTCGTGCTGGTGGCGATGACTCCGCAGGCGGAAGGAAGATCCATGATGCGGATCAGCGACCGCGGTATCTCGGCCCCGTCCGAATCGTCCGCATGCGCCAGAACTGCGATGTCGTGACCGTCAAACACCGCTCGCATGCCGGTGAGCAGCGCCTGCTGGTACTGGTCGAACGCCGCCATCACCGCAACGACGATGCGTTGCCGCAGTCCGTTCATGCTGATCCTCTACCGCCTGGTCGTCGTACCCCCGTCCTTTCCTATGTCGCCAACTGGAGCGAGGACTTGAAGCTCACACCGTGATCGTGAACCAACCAAGCCGGGACCTCGGGTTGCTGCCGGTCAGTTCACGGGTGCCAGATGGGTTGAGGGGTCAACCGTCCCCGCAGATCGCCGACCTTCAGAGCGAAGGAAGCACTCTGAGCGACGCCAGGGGGCGCGATGGCCGACTGGAGCCAGCGCATCGTCGTGGCAGTCGCCACCGGCTTCGATATCTACGCCAGTCTGGTCCTGAACGGGGCGAGAGCCGTCCTCGAAGAGCACGGCGTCGGCCTGGTGGCGCACACCGACCTGGAAGAACCGGTCATGCCGGCGACGCTGGCGTTCCTGATGCGAAACCCGGCCGTCTGCGCCGTTATCATCTTCTGCCCGCGCAGCGCTGAGCACGATCGGCTCGTCAATGCGCCGCTGCTCGCCGCTGGTGTTCCCGTAGTGCACATCGGCCAGGCGGTGCCCGGACACGCCTCGGTGCGGGCGGACAACGCCCAGGGCATGACCGAACTGATGTCCCTGGTCCTGGACCAGTGTGAGGCCCGCCACCCGGCGCTGCTCCAGCCGTCCTTCCGGCAGCCGGACATCGTGAAACGGGAGGAGATCTACCGGGCCGAGATCGCCCGCCGGGGACTGGCCGTGGACGAGTACCGAATCATCGCTGAGGGTCCCAGCCTCAATGACGCCAAGCAGGCAACACGCCAACTGCTGGAGCGACATCCCGATACCGACGCCGTGGTCTGCATGCACGACTGGTGCGCCATGGTCGCGATCGAGGGATGCCTGGAGGCCGGCAAGCGGGTACCCCAGGACGTCGTGGTCACCGGCTTCGACAACTATCCGATCCCCTCCATCACCTGGCCCGGCGTGGCCACCGTCGACCAGAATCTCGAAGAGCAGGGAACGACCGCGGCCCACATGATCATCGCAAGCCTCACCGGTGCGGAGGTCCGCGACCACGTCAAGGCGAAGTGCACGGTGCTCCCACGGGGCTCGGCGGCGGTTGCAGGCGCCAGGCAGGACGTCGTCCCGCCCCGGGACGAGCGGGTGGCCAGGCTGGCGTCGGTCCACCTACGGCTCCAGGACGAGCTGGACCAACTGGACCAAGCGTTGATGCGCTGCAGAACGCTCGACGACATCTGCGCAGTGCTGCCGGAGAGCTTCACGGTCCTGGGCATCACCCGCGCGTTCCTCGTCATCTACGACGCCCCGGCGGAACCCCCGACCCTCCACGGCGTGTCCCACCACGTCGCGCGGCTGCTCCTCGACTACCGGGATGGCCAGACCCACCCCGTGCCCGAAGGCACCTTCCCCTCCTGCGACCTGCTTCCGGAGCACCTCCGGGACGAGTTGCACCGGGGGTTCCTCGCGGTGCAGCCCCTGCAGGGCGCTGAACGGCCACTCGGTCATCTGTTCCTGGATCTGCGCTTCGGTCCGGTGCCGATCATCGCGAACATCGAGAGCGTGCTGAACCGGACCCTGGAGGTGGTTTCCAGCATCCAGGCGCTCTCAGACCACTCGAAGACGCTGGAACGCCTGGTCGCGCAGCGATCCGAGGACCTGATGACCGAGATTGGCATCCGGCGGAGCGCCGAGCGGGAGTTGCGGCGAGCGAATGCGACCCTCCGGCGAATGGAGGTCACCGACGGTCTGACCGAGACGGCCAACCGCAGGGCGCTCCAGCGCCACTTCGCCATGCACTGGCCCCAGCACGTCGAATCCGGCAGGGAACTGGCGGTGCTGCTGGTCGACGTCGACCATTTCAAGGCCTACAACGACCGCTACGGGCACCTGCGCGGGGATGAGGCCCTCCGCGCCGTGGCCTCCTGCCTCCGCCGCTCCGCGCGGCGTCCGGATGATCTGGTCTGCCGGTTCGGCGGCGAGGAGTTCGCCGTCGTGCTGCCCTTCAGCGGAGAGGCGCAGGCCCTGACCGTTGCGAGGCGCTTCGCCAGGCTGCTGGCTCAAATGGCGATCACGCACGCGGCATCCCCCGTCGCTCCGGTCGTCACCGCGAGCATTGGGGTGGCTGCCCTCGTCCCGGCCGCAGAGGACACCTCCGACCGGGTCCTCGCGATGGCGGACCGGGCGCTCTACCGGGCCAAGGACGAGGGCAGAAACCGGATCTCCACCGAATCGGCGGCCCACGACAGCTCGCTGTCCGTCCCCAACATCAGTGCTGGCTGAACAATCAGTGCCGACAGCAACTTCGGCGTTGAAGACGAAAGAGGAGACACCACACCGGACGACCGGTCCGACCACCGTATCGCCGGCCACCCAACCGCCACCTGGCCACGATGGACCTGGCGATACCGCGGTGGCAACGCGTTGTGCAGTATTCACGACAGTCGCCATCAGCCGAACAGGGACGCCACAACAACAAACGCCCCGATCCTGAGATCTGTTTCGTTATGTTCGCCAGGCGAACCATCGGCGTACGCTGCCCACCAGGCGGTGGATGGGTCTGGGCAACGGGCACCTCACCAACACACGCCACTTATGGAGCCTGTGACTGATCTGCGACATCGAAGTGGATGCCGACCATGCAAAATCGCCTGGACTCTCCGGTGCGAACCATGCCACGAGTGCCCAGCCAGCGGCAGGGAACGTGGTTCCAGCACGAGCAACAGATCCTTGAGCGACTTGCTGGGATCCCTGGTGTGCCCGCCCCCGCACGGAACCCGTGGGAGGCCAGCCCCGAGGACCAGCATCGCGCCAGTGGCATCACCCTCGCGGACGCGCTGCGCCGCTGGGCGCCGCCCGCCGTTCCAGAGCAGCTGGAGCTCGCCCTGGAACTCGCGGGGATCCTCGCCGCCGTGCACCGGGCCGGGGTGACCCACGGGCATCTCAACCCGGCCACCGCGCTCCTCACGGGCAGCCCTCCCAGGGTGATGATCATCGGATTCAGGCATGCCACGACGGTCGCGGAGCGCGAGCCGGAGTTCTCGCACCACGACAGCATTCCCGGAACGCTCGCGACGCTCGCTCCGGAGCAGACCGGCAGGACCGGACGCCTCGTTGACCAGCGCGCAGACCTCTATGGCCTTGGCGTGGTTCTGTACCACCTCGCGACCGGATCACTCCCGTTCGAACAGCACGATCCGCTCCGTCTGGTCCACGATGTTCTGGCCCGGATGCCGGTGCCGCCGGCCGAGCGGGTCGACCTCCCACCGATCCTTTCAGCGATCATCATGCGGCTGCTGGAGAAGGAGCCTGATCAGCGCTACCAGAGCGCCGAAGGGCTGATCCACGACCTGTATGAGCTGCGTGAGCGGCTCAGGCGGGGACAGGAGCCGCACTTCCCCCTCGGGGAGCACGACTTCCCGCACCGGCTGTCGGCTCCCACCCGCCTGGTCGGTCGGGACTCCGAGATCACGGCCCTGCGCACGGCGCTGGACGAGGCCGTTCGAGGAAGCTGCAAGGCCGTACTGGTCAGCGGGTCACCGGGCGTCGGGAAGACCACCCTGATCAACGAACTCCGGCCGATGGTGACCTCGCTCGGAGGCTGGTTCGTCGCCGGCAAGTCGGACCAGTACCGCCGGGACCTGGCTGCCGACGCGGTCGCCCAGGCGCTGCGCGCCCTCGGCCGGCTACTCCTGACCGAGCCAGAGGCCGACCTGCTCCGGCACCGCACCCGGCTGCTGGAGACCGTCGGGCCGAACGCCAAGCTCGTCGCCTCGCTCCAGCCGGAGATCGCGCTCGTCCTCGGGATGCCCACCACGTCGCCGGGCAAAGCCGAGGCGTGCACCCGGGACCGCATGGTCCGGGCTGGGATGGATGTGCTGCGGTCCGTCGCCTCTTCCGAGCACCCGCTGGTCGTCGTCCTCGACGACCTCCAATGGGCCTCCGAAACCGCGACAGGTCTCCTTGAGACGCTGTTCCAGGAGGACCCGCACCCGGGATTGCTGATCGTCGGGGCATACCGCCCGGGTGAGATCGACGACAAGCATCCGCTGTCGACCATGATGCCCCGGTGGTCGCGGTCAGCCCGACCGCCAGTGGTCCTCCAGCCGGAAAACCTGCCCACCGCCGATCTGAGTGCCATGCTCTCGGAGATGCTGCGGTTGCCGCTCTCCCAGGCCATGGCACTGGCCTCGGTGGTCGGCGCCAGAACCGGCGGCAATCCCTTCGACACCGTCGCCTTCCTCAACGCGATGCGCGAGGAGGGCGCGCTGGTTCGCGACAACGCTGGCTGGTGGTGGGACGAGGCGGCGATCCAGCTGCGCCTGGGAGACGGCGACGTCGTCGACCTCCTCGGGAAACGGATCGACCGGCTGCCAGAACGAACCGGGGAGCTGCTGAGCCGGATGGCGTGCCTCGGCGGCGAGGCCGATGCCGATCTGCTGCGCCTGGCCAGTGGACTGTCCGCCCAGGAGTTGGAGACGCACCTGGCGCCGGCCCTGGCCGATGGTCTGCTCGTCATGGGCCACCATGGCCAGGACCAGGCGACGATGACCGTACGGTTCCGGCACGACCGGGTCCAGCAGGCCGCCACCAGCCGGCTGGAGCCCGGCCGGCTCCGCGCCATGCATCTGGCGCTGGCCCGGCGCCTGGCTGCGCGCCCCGAGTTCGCCGGACTCGCCGCAGAGCAGTATCTGCCGGCCATTGACGACATTGTCACCACTGAGGAGCGGCGCCGTGTCCTCGCCGTGTTCCGCTCTGCCGCGGACGCCCTTCGGCTGGTCAACCCGACGATGGCGGAACGGTTTCTCTCCGCCGCGCTGACCATGCTGAGCGGGGAGGAGCGAAGCCGCTCCTGGTGGAGCCCCACCGACGACCTCGTCCCGTCAGACGATGGCCGGCGACGGATCGGCGTCGAGCTCGCTCACCACGCCGCGCTGTATCACCTCGGGCGGCTGGCCGAGGCCGACGCGCGCTACGAGTCCATCGAGCGCCTCAGCCCGACAGCCGTGGAACTCGCGGATGCCGCCTGCGATCGCATCAGCAGCCTGACCTTCCGCGAGCGACCGCTTGAGGCGGTCGAACTCGGCCTCGACCTGCTGCGGCACCTCGGATTCGAGGTGCCGGCACCGGAGCAGATCGGCCCGTGGACCGAGCAGGGGCTGGCCAGGTTCCGGGAGTGGGCGGCCCAGGAGGACGGAATCGCCGCGGACCTCGCACGCCCCGAGGCCAGTGATCCGTACGCCGCCGCCGCGGCACGGCTGATCGCCCGGATGATCCCCCCTGCCTTCTTCGTCGGCATGCCGATCATGCCGTGGCTGATGCTGGAGTGTCAGCGGCTGTGGGCAGAGCACGGACCGTGCGCCTCGCTGATCGGCCCGCTGAGCCATGCCGGTTTTGTCAACATGATGCTCGCTCAGGACCCCCGTACCGGCTACGTCGCGATCCGGCGGGTCATCGCCGTCTGCGAGAAGCACGGCTACGAGCCAGAGTGCTCCCATGCCAAGCTCATCCTGACGCTCAGTGCCGGCCAGTGGTTCGAGCCGCTGGAGCGGATCGTCGACCTGGCCAACCGTGCCCTGGCCGGTCTGCTCCAGGGCGGAGACCAGCAGAACGCCGGCTTCGCGGCATACGTACTCATTCCCTCCGCCCTGGAGTGCACTCCGACCCTGGACGACTACCTCACCCAGGTAAACGCCAGGCTCGCCTTCGCGTCGAGCACTGGCAACGACCAGACGTTCACAGCACTCGTCGGGTACCGGCAGTTGGCCCGCGCCCTCCTCGGCCGGACCCGGCAGCCGGGCTCGCTGGCCGATGAGTCCTTCGACCCAGCCGTCCACCTGGCCGAGCAGGAGGGGAACCCGGTCGCCAGCGCGTACGCGCGACTCAGCTTCGGCCTGCGTAGTGCCATCTTTGGTGACAGTGAGGAGCTGGCGGAACACTCCGCCGCCGCCCTGGCCCTCCTGCCGGCCTTCGAGGCGACCCTGTCGACCTCGATCGCCCGCCTGCTGCGCGCGCTCGCCCTGGCGGCAACGATCCGGCGGCTCACCGGTCGGGAGCCAGAACGGATCCCGGCCCACGCTGAGCGGACCCAGGCCCACGCTGAGCGGACCCCGGGCTGCGCCGACCAGGGGTCCGGGGCGGGCGACGTCACCGCCGCCAGCGAGGAGCTCGATTGCTGCCGGGAGTGGCTGGCGAAGCGGGCCGCCGATTCCGACGTCAACTTCGGGCACCTGCTCCATCTCGTCGACGCGGAGCGGGCCTGGGCCGGGGGCGACCTGCTCGAAGCGGCACGGGCGTTCGACCTGGCCATGCTCACCGTGCGCGACCGGCAGCGGCCGTGGCACGCCGCACTGATCACGGAACGGGCGGCGCGGTTCCATCTGGCCCACGGCCTCCAGCTCACCGGGGCCGATCTGATGGCCCGGGCCCGCAATCGCTATCTGGCCTGGGGCGCGCGGGCCAAAGTCGAAGCCCTGGAGAGCGAGTACCCGGAGCTTCGCGAGCCGGAGCTTCGCGAGCGGGTCGGAGCGGCGCCAGGAGGACAGCCGTCCGGCATGGCCGCTGCCGGTGCCCCAGCCACCGCGACGCCGGCGGCCGCCGACCGGTCCCCGTTCGCGACCAGCGGCGGCGACCGCCCGGCGACGACCACCGCAGGCGACCACCCCGCGACGACCGCAGCCAGCGAGTGGATCGCATCCACCCGTACCGCAGGCGAACGTGCCGCTGGCGGGCACGCCGCAGGCGAGGGCGCGGCGGAAACCATTGACCTGATGGCCGTTCTCCAGGCCTGCCAGGCGCTGAGTTCTGAAACCAGCCTGGACCGGCTGTATACCCGGATCCGAGAGGTCCTCAGCGCCGCTACCGGGGCGACCAGTGTCCGGATCGTGCTACGGCGCGAGGATTCGCGAGGCTGGTATGTCCCGGCGACGGATCCGGACGAGTCCGGCAGGTCCGGCGGTATCCCGCTCAGCAGCCCGGAGGGGTCGCGGCTGGTACCGCTGCTCTCGTTCCGCTACGCGGAGCGAACCCTGGAGCCGGTGCTGGTCGCGGACGTTGCCAGCGATCCGCGGTTCACTGTGGATCCGTACCTCCGCCAGCGGGGCTGCCGATCGCTCCTCGTCGCGCCGATCCTCAGCCATGGCAGCCCCCGGGCCATGCTCATCCTGGAGCACAATCTCAGCCGGGGGGCTTTCACCGCCGTCCGGCTGGACGCGGTGCGGCTGATCGCTGGTCAGCTCGCGGTCTCGCTGGAAAACGCCATGTTCTACGAGGAGCTGGAGGAGCGGGTCCGGGAACGCACCCGGGAGCTGCGCGCCACCCAGGACGAACTGGTCGACATGGCCCGGCACGTCGGCATGGCGGAGATCGCCTCCAACGTACTCACCACCATCGACAAGGTCCTGACGGACGTCACCACATCGGCTGGTCTCGTTGCCAGGCGGGCCCGGACCGCCACAGCTGACACCCTTGCCAAGACCGTCGGCCTGATCCGGGACCACCAGGCGGACCTCGGCGACTACCTCACCAGGGACGAGCAGGGCAAGCTACTGCCAGAGTGCCTGGCCAGGATCTCCATCGCGCTGGAGGCCGAGCGGCGGGACATCGCCGAGGAGCTCGAGTGTCTGGTGGGCAGCGTCAACCGCATGACGGACATCATCGCGACGCAGCAGTCGCACGCCAGCGGGTCGAGCCTGCCCGAACCCACAAGCATCGGAGCGCTCATCGAGGATGCTATCCGGATCAACGCCGAAGGGCTGGATCGCCACCGGGTCACCATTGTCCGCCGGTTCGGTGAGCTGCCAGACGTGGTGCTGGACAAGGTCAAGACGCTCCTGATCCTGGTCAATCTGATCAGCAACGCCAAGGCCGCGGTCACAGCGACGCGCGGTGGCCCCCGGGTGGTGATGGTCTCAGCAGAGCTCAACGGAGGCAGGCAGCTGCGAGTCCGGGTCGAGGATTCCGGAGAGGGGATCCGCCCTGAGCACCTCTCCCGCATCTTCACCCCGGGATTCAGCACCCGCAGCGGCGGGCATGGCTTCGGGCTGCACAACTGTGCCCTAGCAGCCAGGGACATGGGCGGGACGCTCATGGGCGCGAGCGAGGGGCCCGGCCGGGGCGCCACCTTCGTCCTCGATCTTCCAGTCACGACCCGCTGAGAAGGGATGCGACGGCGCTCGATCAGAGCAGTCCGCTCAGCTTTCCGATCCCCGTGCCGATACTCCCGGACAAGAGGTCGGGTCTCGGCTCCGATCGGCAACGTTGAGGAGGCCGTTTTGGGGCGGCCGTTCACGGTCGGAGTGCTGTCGCCAATGAGCGGCGGATTCTATTTTGGCGCCATTATCGATGGTATCAATCGGGCCGCGGCCAGAGTGGGTGGCCGAACCGTCGTCCTCCAGACGATTGACCCAGACCGCTATGAAGAACCCGATACGACCCTGAGGTCCGGCCCATTCGCGCTGCCGGTCGCCTGGTCCCACCTTGATGGCATGGTCGTCATCAGCGGGGCGGTTCGCCTGCCCTACCTCCAGCGGCTCCGCGCCGCCGGAGTCCCCATTGTCCAGGTGAGCCATGAATTTCCTGATTTCGCAGCACCGATCGTCAAACCTGACAACATGGGCGGCATCGCACTCGCGGTGACTCACCTGATTGAGCACGGCCATCGGAGCATCGCGTTCGCCGGGAATCTCGCCCAGGACGACATCCGCGAGCGGTACGAGGGCTACCAGTCGGCCCTCCGGTCCCACGGCATCGAACCTGACGAGAAGCTCTTCTTCCCCACGACCGACAACATGATCCGGGGCGGGCGCGACGCTGGCCAGGCACTCCTGACCAGCGCATCGCCGGCGACCGCGATCGTTGCCGCCACCGACACCAATGCCCTCGGCATCCTGGAGGCTCTGCGGGAGGCCGGACGGTCGGTGCCAGATGATCTTGCCGTGACGGGGTTCGACAATGTCGAGGAGGCTGCGGTCAACACCCCGGCCCTGACCACCGTTTCGGTACCGTTTGGACGGCTTGGCGAGCTGGCGACCAGCCTTGTGCTCGAGTACCGGAACGGGGCGCCGGTCGCCGACCTGGTGTACACCGGGCCCGCCTCGCTCATGATCCGGCAGTCCTGCGGGTGCGGCCGGGCATCGGCCAGGACCACGCCAGCGTCTGCCGCCGGGGAACTCGCCGAAGGGCTGCGGGTGCTCCTGCTGCCGGACCAGACACCACCAGCAGAGACCAGCCGGCGGTTCGAGGCCGCCCTGACCGGGGTGATGGGTTTCTTCAGCCAGGCGGCTGGCCCGGCGACCCCGGACCACGCATCGACCGCCGCCGTGGCCGCCAGGCTGCACGCCTTCGCCAATCGCTGCGAGACGCGACGCCAGGTCGTCGAGCTCCTGCACCGATACGTCACCACAGCGGCGGGGGCTGACCCGGCGGTCCGCACCAGGATGGACGCGGCCCTGCTGCGGCTGACGCTCGAACTCGCCGATGCCGAGTCCCATGCGCAGAGCAGGCTCCAGGTCGAGACGGAGCGGCGGATGGCAGCGGTGTACGACATCGGGATGGTGCTGCTGCGCTCAGACGAGGAAGACCCGTCCACCATGGTCTGGCTTGGACGGACCGGTGCCCCCGCCGGCTGCCTGGGGCTCTGGGCGGACGGAGGTCTCTCGCCCGGCGACGCCCTCCGGATCGTCGGGGTGCACGGCTCCCCCCTGGACCGGCTGCGCGATACCCGGGTGCCGGTAAACCGCTTTCCGCCAGAGCCGCTGCTGGCGCAGGCCGACGCCGGCGCCGGGCAGATCGTCTACGCGGTGCCTGTTGCCGTGGCCGGCTCGCACTGGGGGATGCTGGCCGC